>JAIROK010000071.1 GCA_031257555.1 Campylobacteraceae bacterium
ACTTCCTAAAACCAGAAGCGGCAAAGTGGTAAGAAGGATTTTACGCTCTATCGCCAAAAACGAAGAGATAAATCAAGATATCTCTACATTGGAAGACCCAGGTATAGTGGAGAGGATACGTGCGGTATCGATAAATTAAGTTTCATAATACATTTTGGCGGCTTTTGCCGCCAATTTATTTAAAATAAGTATTTTTATCTAAAAATTTTATTTATAAAATTTCTCTCTTTATTTAAAGTCACTGCTTACTATATATTTGATATACTCCAAATTCATAAATATGATTATAAAAGGAGAGCAATTTGAAAAAAATGCTCTTTTGGATTATGGTTTTGCCAATATCCTTTTGTTTTGCAGACGAACAAGAGATTGCTGATGCCATACAATATGTATCTGAAAAAAGCGGAATTGATGCGAGGATTTATTATTCTATCATAGATGTAGAGTCAAACTTCAAGCCTTACACCATTGGTATGGTTGTAAATAGTTCTGTTTTAAAAGCTATGGAAAATTTGCCATCTGCAACATATAATGTAAAAGCGTCAAAATACAACAGTAGATCTTATTTTGTATCTGCTTTTTCAAATAACGAAGAAGATATTATAGGGCTTGCTAAAGCTTTATATAAATTTGATTTTAATATTGATATGGGGCTTATGCAGATTTCAAAGCAGCATGTAAAAGAAGATGAGCTGGAATTTATCTTCAATCCCAAGTACAATCTTATAAAGGGCAACAATATTTTTGCGGAATGTGTCAAAAAGTACAAAGTCCTGTCGCAGTCTATCGAATGCTACAATAAAGGTTTTAATAAAAAGAATGCTTTACAGTATTATCGAAAATTTGTAAATAGTTTTAATAGGCATTTTGGAAAAAAATAATTAATTCATGCAAGTTTTAAAAAATCAGTATCTTATAGAAATTTAATACTATTTTTAAGAAGTCTAAAAATAGCGTTAATCCTGTTTTATTGCCTGTCTAATTTTTGACTGTTTAGTCTAAAAAATGCTTCAAGTTCATCTTTGCACGCAAGAAGTTCCTCTTTTGTATTTATCTGCCAAGACTCTTTAACGCCTATTATTTCAGCTGTTTTTTGAAATAATTCATAAGGCTTTTTATTATTTTTACGCCATTGATAAAGCGCGTGAGAGTTGAGAGATTTGGAGAGTTTTTTGCCATTTTGGTCAAGCATTAAAGGGTGATGAATAAATATGGCTTTGGAAAAATTTTTAAACCCAAAAAGATTTGCCATAAATAATTGAATAGCGCTTGAATTTAATAGATCCTCACCCCTTACCAACAAATTTACTCCATTTTTCTCGTCATCTAAAAGCGAAGCAAGCTGATATGAACAAAAACCATCTTTTTGCCAAAGGATTATGTCGCCTATATTTTCGAACAGCTCTATGCAAAAATCACCAAGCCAAACGTAAGAATTTTGTTTTATGTGAAGGCGAAGGGAGGTTTTATCTTTTTGAAGTTTTAGCTTAAGCTCTTTGCAATTTCCATGATATATTCCTTTGATATCTTTGCGCGAACATTTGCAGGCGTAAAAAAGCATTGGAAATTTTTTGTGTAAGTTGTTTAGTTCTTCAAATAAAACTTCGTTATTATATGAGTAATTTTTCAAAAAATCATCACTGTCTTTTGCTCCGTAATCATACTCAAGCCCAAGCCATTTTAATGTTTCAAATATATCATCTATAAAAACTTTTTTTGAGCGAAGTTTGTCAATATCATCGATTCTAAGCCGTAAAGTTGCATTTAAATGTTTGGCGATAATGTAAGTTAGTATGAAGTTGAGGGCATTTCCTGCATGAATAAATCCGCTTGGAGTTGGAGCAATTCTTGTAATGAAATCTGTCATAGTCATAAATTAAAAAAGCCCTTTACACAAAAAGTGCAAAGGGCGCAAACTGCATCTATATCGTATTAATAGCGAGCTGTTCTTCTTGGTTTTTCTTCGCGAGGTTTTGCCTCATTGACACGAAGGTTTCTTCCGCCTAATTCTTTATTGTTGAGTTGATTTATAGCTTCTTGTGCAGCTGCATCGTCTGCCATTTCTACAAATGCAAAACCTTTTGATCGGTTTGTTTCTCTATCCGTTACTATCTTTGCACTTAATACCGTACCAAATTGTCCGAATACATCCTCCAGCTCGCTCTCAGTCATTTTATATGACAGATTTCCAACGTAAATATTCACGTTAAATGTCCTTTGAAAAAATCTATTGGTAAAAAACCAATTTAATACAATACCAGCTTAATTATTAAAATTTGTTTTATTTTTAGTATTTAGATGTAAAAATTTGATTTTTTTATTGAAAAATTTATAAAATAGTTCTTTATTAATGTATAGGTTTATATCTATTAATAAAAAAGCCATATGAGGTTTTATTGACAATTAATCTTAAATTTGATAATAAAAATTGCAAAAATCCCACACAATACATAATAATTGATATTAAAGCTTTTTTTTGATATATTCGTGAACTTTTTTTGAAAAAAATTATTAGGCGGGGCGATGGAGTTATACAAAAGTTATAAAGATAGCTGTGGTTTCGGATTGCTTGCAAATATAGACAATATAGCTTCTCATAACATAGTCAAAGATGCTATATATGCTCTTGAAAAAATGGTTCATAGAGGCGCTATTGCTGCAGATGGGAAAAGCGGTGATGGCAGCGGACTGCTTTTTGCTTTACCTGTAGAATTTATGACCAAAGAAGCGGCAAAACTTGGCGTTGATTTGCCAAAACAGTTTGCGGTTGCTATGGTATTTTTTACAGAAGATAGACAAAAAGATATATTTTCTGATATTTGCGAACAAAACGATTTAAAAGTTTTACTTTATCGTGATGTTCCTATCAATGTAAGCGCTCTTGGTGAGCTGGCTTTAAAAACCATTCCAAAGATTACGCAAGTTTTTGTTATACCAAATTCGATAATTGCCACAAAGCGTTTCGAAGCTCTTTTATATCTTACAAGAAAAAATATAGAAAATATTTTAAAAGATGACAGCGAATTTTATATTCCGTCATTTTCAAATACAGTCATATCTTATAAAGGTTTGGTTATGCCAAATCATATAAGAGATTTTTACAAAGATTTACAAGATAGCAGTTTTAAAACCGCTTTTGCACTTTTTCATCAACGTTTTTCTACAAATACCCTGCCAAGATGGAAACTTGCCCAACCTTTTCGAACACTTGCTCATAACGGCGAAATAAACTCTATATCTGCAAACAGATTTAATTTAAAAGCAAAAAGTGAATTTTTAAGAAGTTCTGTTTATTCGCAAAAAGAGTTAAATTCTATGCTTCCTATAACAAGTGATGATGTGAGCGATAGCGCAAGTCTTGACAATGCGTTTGAATTTTTACTTGCAAATGGATGTGATTTTTTTAAAGCCGCACGTGTTTTGATTCCTGCTCCTTGGCAAAACTCTCCCCATATAGACCCTCAGCTTAGAGTTTTTTATGAATATGCAAGCAATAGCTATGAGCCGTGGGATGGACCCGCCGCCATATCGTTAACCAATGGGCGTTATGTTGCATGTATTTTGGATAGGAACGGACTTAGACCGGCAAAATATATTATTACAAAAGATAGAAGAATATTGATTGCCAGCGAATATGGTGTATTGAAAGTAGATGAAGAAAATATTTTAGAGCGCGGACGTCTTCAAAGTGGAGAGATGCTTGGAGTTGATTTGAAATTCGGTAAAGTTATGAAAAACAGTGAGATAAATGATTATCTTAAAAACTCTCATCCATATACCGAATGGCTTAATAAAAATATGTTTTATTTGCAAGAGTACGTAGATATACTATTTGCTAAAACAAGTGATTATAAATTTGATAACCTTGCTCTTTTGCAGCGCTACAATAATATTACTCAAGAGACAAAAGAGATGATAATAGAACCTATGATGAAAGGTGGCAAAGAGGCAACCGGTTCTATGGGGGATGATACGCCCCTTGCTGCTTTTAGTGAAGTTCAACGCTCTTTTACGGACTTTTTTAAACAAAAATTTGCTCAAGTTACAAATCCGCCTATAGATCCGATAAGAGAAATGGTTGTCATGAGTTTAAATACCGATTTTGGGCAGATAAATAATATTTTAGATGAAACTCCAAGCCACGCTTTTCGTATTAAATCAATTTCACCAGTATTGACTCAAGAGCGGGTAGAGGTGTTGCGCTCTTTTGGGGACCCGGATAAACCGCTTTACAAAAAAGAGTACAAATGCCGTACATTTTCAACGCTGTATGAGGAAAATTTAAGAGGTTCTTTGGAAGATTTGGTTTATGACATTATAGAAGCAGTAAGACGCGAAGATGTTCATATCGTTTTTTTAGATGACAGACAAATAGACAAAACTCATAAAGCCATACCTATGGCTATGGTTGTAGGGCGTGTAAACAATGCACTTTTAGATAACGGTGTAAAACATAAGGCGTCTATCATAGCTATGACAGGAGAAGTGTTTGATTCGCATTCCATAGCTGTTTTAATTGCATGTGGAGCAAGCGCTGTTTATCCGTATTTGCTGTTTGCTGCTGTTTTGGAGGAGACATCAAGATGTGGTCTTGACGGATATGAGACAAAAGAAGCATTTAAAAATGTTTTACATGCGCTAAATAAAGGCTTATTAAAAACCATATCAAAAATGGGTATATCAACTATAGCTTCATATAGAAGTTCAGGACTTTTTGACATTATAGGGTTGTCTCAAGAGATTGTGCAGGACTGTTTTAGAAATTTTTCATCGGCTCTTGGCGGACTTAGTTATGAAGATATAGAAAATCGCGATAAGCAAAATCATTATAGAGCTTTCGAGATACATAGGCGCGAAAGAATGTTTCCTCTTGAATTCGGAGGTTTTTATAAATATCTTGATAACGGCGAATATCATGATTACAGTCCGAAAATCATTCATGCGATTCATAAAACTGCTTCAAGCGGACAAAGAAGCGATTATGAGTATTTAAAAGGGTTGATTAGCTCAAGAAAACTAAAAATGATTCGTGATTTTTTTGATATAAAGTCTGATAGAGAACCGATAGATATCAAAGATGTAGAGCCGGTAGCAGAAATCTTTAAACGCTTTAACGGAGCAGCTATGAGTTTGGGCTCAATATCCCCCGAAGCTCATGAGGCTATCGCACTTGCTATGTATAAAATAGGCGGCATGTCAAATTCTGGTGAAGGTGGCGAAGCATCAGAAAGACTAAAAAGCGAGAAAAATTCAAAAATCAAGCAGATAGCTTCGGGGCGTTTTGGGGTAACTCCAAAATACCTAAGAAGTGCTTCTGAAATACAGATAAAAGTAGCTCAAGGCGCAAAGCCAGGAGAGGGCGGACAATTGCCTGGTCACAAGGTGACATCTTTGATTGCAAGTTTACGGTATACAACTCCGGGAGTTACGCTTATATCTCCTCCGCCTCATCACGATATCTATTCTATAGAAGATTTGGCGCAGCTTATATTTGATTTAAAGCAGGTAAATCCTCAAGCTATCATTACAGTTAAATTGGTATCAACAACAGGAGTTGGAACAATTGCAGCAGGTGTTGCCAAAGCATATGCCGATAAAATTATCATTTCGGGTAATGACGGTGGAACAGGTGCTGCTCCGCTTACATCTATAAAATTTGCAGGAGACCCTTGGGAAATAGGACTTAGCGAAGCTCAAAATGCCTTGAAGTATAATAATTTGCGTGAGTTTGTACATTTGCAAACAGACGGCGGATTAAAAATAGGCTCTGATATAATAAAAGCTGCTCTTTTAGGAGCTGAAAGTTATGCTTTTGGAACTTTACTTCTTAGCATTGTAGGCTGTAAGATATTAAGAGTATGCCATTTGAACAGATGCTCTGTCGGTGTTGCTACGCAAGATAGCGAACTTAGGAAAAATTTTAACGGAACAGCAGATAGCATAGTTAATTATCTTACATTTTTGGCAGAAGATGTTAGAGAGATATTGGCATCTTTAGGCTACGCTTCACTTGAAGAGATTATTGGCAGAAATGACCTTTTGAGTGTAAAAGATGACGAATTTGCTAAGAAATTTGACTTTAGCGCTATTTTGACAAATGTTGAAGGCGTTAATACATGTAAAAGAGCAAGCAATCCTCCTTATGATAAAAATGAGTTTGAAAATGAGATTTTAAAAGAAGTATATAAAGTTATAGAAAATCCAAATGAACACATAGTTTTAAATAAAACCATAGCCAATACAAATAGAAGTTTTGGTGCAAGAACAAGTGGGGAGATAGCAAAATTTTACGGCAACAAAGGACTTAACAAAGACAGCAGTATAGTATACAATCTAAATGGTGTTGCAGGACAGTCTTTGGGGGCATTTTTGATTAATGGTGTTACTATCCATTTAAATGGTGTTGCCAATGACTATGTAGGCAAAGGTATGAATGGCGGCAAAATAATAATTACACCTAAAATTCAAGGCAAAAACTTTTCGTGTGCAGGCAATACATGTCTTTATGGTGCTACGGGCGGGCAGCTTTTTGTCGCGGGAAATGTTGGTGAGAGATTTTGCGTGAGAAATTCGGGGGCTGTAGCAATAGTTGAAGGTACGGGAGATCATGCATGTGAATATATGACCGGTGGGGAGGTACTGATACTTGGAAAGACCGGGATGAATTTTGGTGCAGGAATGACAGGCGGATTGGCTTTTGTATATGACAAAGATCATGATTTTATAGACAAACTAAATCAAGAGCTTGTAAAAGCGGTGCGCATAGACACTGATGAGATGGATGAAGCAAGACATACACTAAAGAAGCTTTTGAGGTCACATATCAACGAAACACAGAGCATAAAAGCCAAATTTATCATGGACACATTCAGGCATGCCATAAGGGATTTTTGGATGATATATCCCAAAGATATGACAAGACTGCCTTTAAATCCGCACGAAGGAAATTAAGATGCAAAATTTTTTAACTATAGAAAGATCAGAGCCGCAAAAACGTTCACAGTTTGAGAGAGTAAAAGATTTTAAAGAGATTTATGAACTTTTGTCAAAAGATGATATAAAAGAGCAGGCAAGCCGCTGTATCCAATGCGGAGATCCATTTTGTCACAACAAATGCCCGCTTCACAATCTGATACCATTTTGGCTTAAAGCTGTCGGCGGAAAACATGATATGGAGTTGGCATTTGCACTTTCCAATGAGACAAATCCATTTCCTGAAATCACAGGACGAGTATGCCCGCAGGATAGACTTTGTGAGGGTGACTGCTCGCTGAATGACGGACATGGAGCTATAACCATAGGTGCAATAGAAATTTCTATAAGTGAAAACGGCATAAGAAATGGATTGAAACCAAAATTTGCACAAAAAAAAGTTGGAAAATCAGTTGCCGTGATAGGTTCCGGACCTGCTTCCATATCGGCAGCTACATATCTTTTAAGAGCTGGTGTAGATGTTACCATGTATGAAAAACAAAATAGGGCAGGTGGACTTTTAACTTATGGAATACCCGGATTTAAGATAGAAAAAGATGTTATAGCAAGACGTATTGAATGGATGAAAGAAGCCGGAATGCAGCTTAAAGTAAATACTAAAATCGGAAAAGATATCTCATTTTCCGAGCTTGTAAATTCACACAATGCTGTTTTTTTAGGAATAGGAGCAGAACAGCCAAATAGAGCCGGTATTGCAAATGAAAATGCTAAAGGTACAATTATGGCAATAGATTTTTTACGCAATATACAAAAGAAACAGTTTAAAGAGGATTATGATACCAGCATTGACACGGCAAATAAAAATGTTGTAGTCATAGGAGGCGGTGATACTGCAATGGATTGTTTGCGCACATCTGTGAGAGAAGGGGCAAAGAGCGTTACATGTCTGTATAGACGTGATAGGTTTAATATGCCAGGCTCTAAAAAAGAGTTTAAAAATGCATTAGATGAGGGAGTTATATTTGTATACAATGTTGTGCCAAAAGATATTATAGTAAACAGTGAGGGAAATGTAATCGGCATTAATATGCAAAAAACCATTATGAGCAGTAAAAATAGTGACGGAAGGCAAAGTGTGGAGGTAGTTAAAGGCGGAGACTTTAAAGTAGATGCTGATATTGTCATTTTTGCTTTGGGATTTAGTCCGAGCAGCCCTACATTTTTATCTGAAAATGGTATAGAGGTGAATAGCAGAGGAGCTATCGTCATAGATGCAAAACATCGTACGAGTAAATTTGGAGTTTATGCCGGAGGAGATTGTACAAGAGGAGCTGCCTTGGTTGTGAATGCTGCTGCAGATGGTAAAGCCGCTGCATCACAAATATTGCTCGATTTGTCTTTATAAATAGCATATTTAATTATATTTTAAGCACAGTAAGTATTATAATTATATTTTATAATTTGCTTAAAACATGAGGGAGTTGATGACAAAAGATGAAGCGATTTTGGAAATGCGTTTTTGTGGTGTCAATGAAAATGATATAAATATCATTATAAATGGATTCAAACAAAAAAATATTTCACCGCAATATCTTGATAATGAATTAGAAAAACTCGGCTATGAGCGTCTTTTTCATTTCGAATACGATGATGATATAGATGAAAGTTATCAATCTCTCTCGCATAGTAAAAAACATATTTCGGACGATTAAAAATTTTTATAATTTATATCGTTAATTAGTATGACAAGTTTTTGTAAAAAGTGCAAATTTGCTTTTTTTGTGATTTAAAAAAATATAAAAACTTTGTTATATAAAAAATAACAGCTCTTTATCTCTATGAATAGCATTTCCATATTTTATAGCCTTCTTTTCATCTGTTTCAAATATAAAAACATTATCTTCTGTGCAAAATTGTTTGGCAAATATATTTTCTATCTTTATTTTTAGAGTATCTACAACTCTTTTTGAATTATTAATTTCAAATACAGAGTACTGTAGTCTAACACCGCCATATCTTTCAAGTGTTTTTGAAAATTTATTTCTCAATTTATCGTTTGATATATCGTAACTTACAACAAGCACATTAACCTACTTAATCAAAAATTTCTGCTTTTTGTTCAATCAATACATCATAAAACATTTTAGTGTAATCACTGCTTTTTTCACGTTTTAAAATATACTCGTTTTTAATAAGATTAAAATCTTCCGCTTTGCATTGCTTGGTGTTAAAAGCTTTTCGAACTTGTCTATCTATTATACAGCGGAATGGTTCTATTAAATCGCAGATTAATGATTTGCGTTTAAACCAAAGTTGATGATAAACGCCTTTATATGGGTCAAATCCAAATAGGCGGACAAACACTTCAATATAGTTAAACAGTATAGTGCAGCCAATGTCAAGAGTTTGTATTACTCCACAACATTTGGCACTCTGGATTTGTTTCTACAAGATATTGTGCTGGAGATTTCATAAATAAACTGTGATGCGGTATTTTGGTATTATAAAGGATAAGCCAATCAGCCATCT
>JAIROK010000075.1 GCA_031257555.1 Campylobacteraceae bacterium
TTGCCCAACGGCAAGATATTTACCAAGCTAACCTTGTGTGTGGTTCTGAGTACAGCTACGCCGACAGACGCAAGCCTTTCATACGGGAGAATAATATGCGCAATTCATCTCGCCTCCTACAGAGGCGGGAGACTTCTTGCGTGAGAGGTTAAAATTTCTTACTTAATCCCTATAGCTCTTTTTGCGCTTGATAGCAGAGTTATAAAGATAGCTGATGGGGATACTCTAACTGTTTTAACCTCAACAAACAAGCAAATCAAAATTAGACTTCATGGTATTGATGCTCCTGAAAAAAGCAACCTTGCGGCGAGGCAAACAGAAGGAATTTAGCTGATTTGTGCGCTGAAAAAGAAGCTATAATTGTAGAGAAAGGGCAAGATAAATATAGACGGATGCTCAGTATTGTTTGGTGTAGCGGGATTGAAATTAATGAAAGGCAAGCTCAAGACGGAATGGCATGGGCTTATAGAAAATACTCATTAGATTATGTAGACGATGAGGAACAGGCAAAGATACAGAAAAAAGGACTTTGGATAGACAACAATCCAATTGAACCATCTGTGTGAAGAAAGAAAAAATAGTTACAAGCGAATTCTATTAGAAAATAGCCCTTTAACTATAATCGCTACAATAGCACATATCTCAACGAAAGTACCACCGATAAAAATATTTAAAGTTATATTGTTAAAAACTAAATAGCCACGACCATTAAGAACAAAAATCGCATTTACAACTACCAATTGCACAACCATTGTCCAAATAAGAATATTGGCATACCATTCTTTTAATTTTCTGTCAGATTTTATATCGTTTAGATGTTCTATTTCTGCTTTTTCAGTAAGAGAAGTTTCAGTTGAAAGGTTATTTTTTAATGCTATATCATTTATGAAACTTCCAAACTCTTTTTTTAAGTCTGCATAACTTTGTGGAGTTTGCTTCATTTATTATCTTGCTAATCCAAGATTGGTTAATCTATGGCTCATTGCTTCATTTGATACCTCAAAAAATCTTGACATTGCAATAATGCTCATATCTTGCTTATACAACTGCTTAACGGCATTGGCAGGCATTAATAAATTAGCCGCAAATTCATTGGCAAATATCTCATCTTCATCTTTGCCTATTGAGGAAAAATCACTTCTTAAATCAACATAATCATATTCAGCTTCTAATGTATTTGTTTCTACTCTTGCTACATAATGTCCAATTTCGTGAGCACAGCTAAATCTTTTTCTATTCATGTGGTCATCTTTGCGGATAATAATATAAGGGTCTTTGTCCCTCTTTTTTGTTAATGCTCCTGAAAAAGTTTCAGGTAGTTCCACTTCTGATACCTTTACCCCAAGTTTATTGGCAATAAAAGCAGGGTCTATTGGAAAATCATTAGGCAACCAATAAGTTTTTAAAACTTTATCTGCTAAAATGGCGGCATCAGCTTTTGTCATGTTCCCTCCTTTAAAAATCCTAAACAACCATGCCAACAATACAATTCTACCCATTCCTATCTTCTTAAAATTCAATCTAAATTCCTCCCCATTCTTGTGTCTAAACATGTGTCCAAATCACATCTTTAAATCGCTCTAAATAATAATAACTGACGAAAACCACAATTAATGGCATTTTGAGTTGGAGGAGTAAATAATGGAAAATAAAAAAGACTGGGTATCCGCAAAAGAGGCTTGCAAAATATTAAACAGAAGCTCTGCTGCATTATGGCGCTACTACAAAAAAGGTATGATTAAAAAATCAAAAGCCCAACAGTCAAACTTTTTTGACGAGTTTTTGAAGGAGGACGGCATTTTTGAAGAGGTTAACGATATGGCGATAAAAAGAGTAATCGCCTATCAGTTAGAACAAGAGATGAAAAATCAAAATATCACAAAAACCAAAATGGCGGAGATGATGCACACCAGTAGAGCAGTGGTAAATCGTCTCTTAAGCCCCAACAATAAGTCATTGACATTAGATACATTGCAATCAGCCATAAATGTACTTGGTAAAAAATTGCATATCGCTATCGTGTAAGTAACTACCCACCTTCCTCTAAAGATATGCCTAAGATTTTTATTGCCCCGCTTCACCATTGCAAGCGTTGCGAAGCAATCCATCTTTATGACAAAAACCTCTTGAAAAGCTTTATTTAATGGCACTTTTGCCATGATGAAGCAGCGGTATCGGGTTTTAACGTCTACTTATAAATATCTTTCCTGTCCTATCTCTAACACTAAAATAATCAATTTGTTATCTTGTATCTCGCATATCAAGCGATAATCTCCAACCCTGTAACGCCATAAATCTCTTAAGTTGCTTAAAAGAGCTTTTCCGCGCATACGCGGGTTAGGCAAAGCTTCTATCTCTTTTATCTGCTTTTGAATGGCTTTTTGAATAGAATTATCAAGTTTTTTGAACTGTTTTTTTGCTGTTTCTGAAACTTCCACAAGCATTATTCAAGTCCAAGCTCTTTAAAGATTTCGCTTGCAGGGTAAGTTTTCTCTCCTTTTTTTATGCGTTCTAATGCTTTTAACGCTTTATAGTAATCCTCCAAATCCTCCAAATAATTATCAACAGCATCTTTGATAATTTTAGCCTGCGAAACATTTGCTTCACGGCTTAGATTTGACAATCTGTCTTCCGTCTCTTTTGACAATCTTATCGATAAAGGCATGCATAACTCCTTATGAATACAATGTATTTATTATATATTATTTTGCTATTTTTTGCAATAGCTTGTATTAGTCCGCAACATTTGGCACTCCGGATTTGTTCTAAAAGGTATTGTACCCTCATTTCCTATTCGAATTAGTGTTTTGAGTTGTTGTTTATCAACCTGAATAGCTTTTTCTACCGCTTGTATTAACTAAAACCTCATTATTTCTTATTGTATTCTCAAATTTTTCATCTAAGAAATCATGGGCTTTACATTTGGCAACATTAGTAAAGATATCTCCCCAAACTACTGAACTATCTTTGGATATCTTTTTATCCCAAAATTCATATGAAGATTGTTTTAATGGTACATCATTGCTGACGCTCTCTAAAGCAGTAGCATATTCTTCAATGAAACTTTTATTATTTAGGAGAGGAAATTTTTCTGTAGTGTATTTTTCAAAAACTTTATACGAAGTTTGGTTAAATTCTCCGCATAATATTTTTATATCCTCATGTGTTATAGTGTAATCTAACTCACTGTTGCCAAAGGCAAAACTAAACTCTTACCGAGTATATATTTTATGACAGATATTGTTTTGAAGGGAATTGAATTATATTTGCAGCAAAATAAAGTTTGAAATAAAAAGATTGTGTCTAACTACCGTAGTTTTTCTGTCCTAGCGCACTATCGTTTGTTTGCTTGTTGCGGAAGCATAATACCTCTATTTGCCTATTTAATCGT
>JAIROK010000085.1 GCA_031257555.1 Campylobacteraceae bacterium
AGTTTAATGGCTTAAGTGATAATACTTTTTATCTTCACTTAAAAGAGAGTGAGTTTAGGTTTAACAATATAGATGAAAATCTATATGCTATGATATTAAAGAATTTGAGAGAGAAAAGTCTGCAGAGCCAAACAGTATTAGCAAGAGAAAAAGAGGCGGTGATACCGCCTCTTGGATTTTTGGGATTACAGATCTTCCCAATAAAAATATGGCAAACCTTTACCTTCGTTTATTTTCCATGGTTTTGCATCATCTTCTCCGAACTCCCAACCTAAAATTTCATAAGTTGATTGTTTTTGAAGTTCAGCTTCGGTTTTATTTGCACCATTATAGTCATTGTCTGGAACGACGATACCATCTACCTCTGTACTATTTAAAGCAAAATTATCTGTAATATTGCCTAAATTACTATATCCAACTATACGATTCGCCTTTTTATTACTTGCTATTGAAGCATTGATATATAGATTAATAGCAACATTGTGAATAATATCAGCATTATCAGTCCACCCAACTATACCGCCAACGTTATTATTACCGTTAATATTTCCTGTGGAATAACTATTTGTTATGTTGCTGTCTTTAGCATATCCGGCTATACCACCAACGCTATCAGAGGTACCACCAATATCCCCTCTTGAGTAACTGTTGTTTACATTATTGTTTTCAGCATATCCAGCTATACCGCCAACATAATTACTACCACTAATATCCCCTTTTGAGTAACTGTTTGTTATGTTGCTATCTTTAGCATATCCGGCTATACCACCAACATGATCATTGCCTTTCAATTCACCATTTATCTCAATGCCAAGATTTTTGATTTGAGCATCTTTAACATAGCCAAAAAATCCAACACCATTACCGCCACTTATCGACAGATTGGTTACTTTGTGTCCATTACCGTTAAAAACACCATCAAAAGGATCTGTAATATTGCCTATCGGCACCCAAGGATTATTAAGTTCGATATCTCCTGTTAGGATATATTTGCCGCTTGCATTATCCACAATTAAACCCGTTGACCCATCTAACTCATTGACATTTGCAGTATAAAAAACAACATTTTTAGTCAAATTAAACTCTTCAAAATCACTATTGCCTTTAACTAAAACACCATTTGCCGCATATACATCAACATTAATACCAAGTTCATTTTCAGCTATATACGTAATATTCACGTTACCGCTTTCTTTAGTGACAGACTCAAAAACATCAAGATTGTCATCCAAAAATGAGATAGTATACGAAGGAACATTTCCGCCCGTCGTACTGCCTCCGCTGCCATTATTATAAAGATCATCGCCTCCGCAGCCAATTAAAAAAAGACCGCTCAAAAGTGAAAAGGTAAGCACTTTAAATTTAAGTGAAAACAAAGTACTAAATTTGGGCATTGAAACCATCATTTGAACCTCCATTGGTTTAAAATTTTGGAAATATATTAACATATATTTAATATAATATTTATAAATATTCTGTTAAGTTTTTGCTTTTGTTGTTAATATGTTTCTATTTTACTCACTATTTTTATATTTTATTTATAATATATAAAAATAGTAAAAATATCACAATTTAGCTCAGTCTAAACTCAGATGGTATCGGGGATTCGAAGTTATATCCTAAAAGAGAAATTTTCCATGCATGAAGCATTATCCTGCTGCTTGGTCTCCCACCATATTTTTCATCTCCTATGACAGGAAATCCGACGCTTTTTAGATGTGCTCTTATCTGATGGGTTCTTCCTGTTTGTATAGATACTTCAACTATAGAATTTTTACCGTCAATCAATTTAGGTGTAACTGTGCTTATAGCTGTTTGTCCATCTTTTGACGGTTTGGCAAAAGCACCGCTTTTTGTTTTTATTATTTTTAAAGGAGTATCTATATTCATAGGCTCTATAAATTTTCCATTTACGATAGCAAGATAGATTTTTTCAACTTTTCTATTTTTAAATACATCTATAACTTTTTTTGTAAATTCTTCATTCTTGCTAAGCAGCAATACCCCGCTTGTCTCCTTATCAAGACGATGCAAAAGTGTGAGTTTAAAACTTTGGCTTATCTCCTCAGCTGTTAAAAATGGGGGTTTATCTACCGCAGTTATATTATCATCTTCAAAAAGAATTTGAGGTTTTTTTAGTTTTTCTATCTTAAAAACGGTATTGGTCTTCACATCTAAACGCGCAAGCAAAATCTTTTTACCTGCTGCATACACTATGCCTCTATCTATCAACTCTTTTGCCGTACGGTTTGAGATATTTTCTTGTAAAGCCAAAAGTTTATATGCTTTATCAGTAGTTTGTGTTGTCATGGGTTTATCCTTATTAAAAAGCAGTTTTAAGCGTTCAAAATAGTCTTTACTATATCATTAGTATTTTCCAAATAAGCAGTGGAAGCTTTAGGAAGATCTCCTTTTAGTTTTTCAGCAATCTCTTTTATGTCACATATCACAATGTTTTCAACTTTTGCATAAAGCTCTTTTTGGTTAAAGAAAAATCTGCCCGAAATGATAGAGTTATTAAAAGCTGCCGGCTCCAAAGGATTATGTCCGCCGACACCTTCTATAAATGAACCGCCTAATATAGTTATATCTGTTATCGCATATATATTGATAAGTTCACCCATAGTATCGCAAAGTATCACATCGCTTAATTTATTAAATCCGTCTTTTGAAAACCTGTTGTATGTTTTACCATGCGAATTTGCCCATGACTGGGTTAATTTATTTACAGCTTCAAAACGTTCAGGATGGCGTGGAACTATGATAATTACAGTATCAGACAAATCAACATTTGAAAGTTGATTTAACAAAAGCGCTTCTTCACCTATATGAGTACTTGCCAAAGTTATGACTTTTGTATTTTTTGTTTTTAAAGAAGAGTAGCGATTGGTGATTTTAGGTAAAAGTGAATTTTTTACATTTCCGCACACATTTACATTTTTTGCGCCAAGTTCGGAAAGTCTTTTTTTATCTTGTTCTCCTTGCGCATAAACTTCATCTATAAAAGAAAATACGATTTTGTAAAACCATTTAAGTCTTTTATATTTATGGTATGAGTTATCTGAAATCCTAGCATTTACCAATATGGTCTTCATGCCTTTTTTTTTAGCTGTAAAAAAAAGCATCAACCAAAGTTCTGCTTCTGTTACTACAAGCACTTTTTGATTTTTTATCCAAAACGGTAAAAATATCTCATATGGCAAAAATCTTGTGCATGAAGTAAAAGTTTTGGCTTTATCAAATCCTGTTTTTGTTACGACACTTATATTTATTTCGTTATTTCCAAGTGCATAAATTAGAGGAGTTAGAGATGAAACTTCACCGTAAGAACAAGCATGAAACCACACGCCGTTTTTTTTAAACGGCGGATTGCCGTATAAAAAAAAGCGTGCCGGGATAGAATGTTTATGTTTTTTAAAAAAAGATGCAACAATGATTATCGGCAATGCTAAAACATAAAATAGACTTAGCATTGCATAATAAAAAAATATAAATAAATAGCGCATTATGCTACTTCTGTAACGTCCCTGTACAAAATGCGTCCGCAATGAGGACATGTAATGATATCCTCGCTTTGAAGCACCAAAGCATTTGTCTTGTCATTAATGCGCATAAAGCAACCATAGCATGCCTGTTTTTTGACAGGAACAACCGCACTGTTATGTGCCCATTTTCTAATTTTTTCATAAAAAGAGAGGATTCTTTGACTCATAGTGCTGACGAGTTCCTCTTTTTTGCCATATGCTATTGCTATTTCATCTTTTATAGCATTTTTTTCAGACTCAACAGAGACACTAAGCTCTTCAGCAGCTTTTTGAAACTCCACATAAAGTTCTTTTACTTTGAGTTTTTCGGCTTCTTTTAAGTCTATAATTTTTTCAAGCCTTGCTATCTCTTCATTGGCAAAATCACATTGTTCTTTTGCTATGTCTTCTTCAAGTTGTAAAGCTTTGAGCTCTTTTTCATTTTTAACGGAAGCTGTTTTTTTGCTTATGCTTTTCAATTTTTCAGAAAGTTCTGCCAAAAGAGCCTCATTTTTCATCTTTTTAAGTTTTGAGTCTTTTATCTCGTCTTCTATCAACTCTATATCCGCATTGGCATTTTTGGCTTTTTCAAAAGCAACATTCAATGTTTTTTGTATTTTTTGAACTCTTGGTTCAAAATCATCAATCTCTTTGTTTATCTCGGAAAGTTTCACAAGCTGATTTAGATATTTGTTCACAATTGTATCCTTGGTGTTATTTGTATTCAAATGGGTTTTTGCAATCTGTTATTATAACCTTTAATGGAAAATTTTTCAAATGCTCGCCTAACATATGCGGAAAATAGCGCTCGCTTTCAAAATGACCCACGTCTATAACAGCCATATTATTCTCTTTTGCTTCAACAAAATTGTGATATTTAAAATCTCCACTGATAAAACAATCGGCATCTATTTTGTTTAGCAAATCTCCGCCAGAACCTGTACAAAAAGCAACTTTTTTGATTTTTTTGGCTGCAGATACTGTTTTTATTACTATATTGTCCATTTTATTTTTTACATATAAAGCAAGTTCGTCAAAACTCTTATCCGTTTCAAAATAACAGACAAAACCCTCATTTTTTAACGCTTTAAAACCTAAAACATTTTCAAGCACAAAACGATTTAAGTGCGTTTTGTCAATATTTGTATGCATAGCAATAATAGCGCACTCTTTTTCTATCACAGTTTTTAAAATATTGGTCGGATATTTTGAGTAATCAAGCTTTTTTATGGACTTAAAAATGAGCGGGTGATGTACAACAAAAAGCGTTTTCTTATCTGCTTTTGCAATCGTATCGCTGTCTAAATCCAAACTTAGGCTGATGTTTTCTATCTCATCTTGCATCGAACCTGCGATAAGACCGCTGTTGTCCCACTCTTCTTGTAATTCAAAAGGACTTAACGAATCTAAAAAGTTATAGACCGTCTCAATCTTCATTAATGCTCTCTTGATATTTTAAAGCACACTCTTTTGTAAGTTCACGAATCTTTAAAATATAATTTTGCCTTTGTGTTACAGATATCGCTTTTCTTGCATCTAAAACATTAAAAATATGAGATGCGAGCAAGCAATAATCATACGCCGGAAGTGAAAGATTCATATCAATGCAACGCTTACATTCAAGCTGCACGGCTTCAAATTGCGCAAAAAGCATTTGTATATCTGCAACTTCAAAATGGTATTTGCTAAATTCGTATTCGCTTTTAAAATGCACATCTTTATAAGTTGTAGTACCGTGTTCGTTTGAATTCCAAATTATATCAAACACAGAATCCACCTCTTGCAAATACATAGCAAGTCTTTCAACGCCATATGTTATCTCTACTGGAATCGGATCGCACGGTATGCCTCCTACTTGCTGAAAATATGTAAATTGAGTAACTTCCATGCCATCCAACCAAACTTCCCATCCAAGTCCCCATGCACCAAGTGTTGGCGACTCCCAGTTATCCTCTACAAATCTTATATCATGTTTTTTTATCTCAAGCCCTAAAGCTTCAAGGCTTTTAAGATATAACGCTTGTATCCCATCAGGACTTGGTTTTATAATCACTTGAAACTGATAATAGCTGCCGAGGCGATTTGGGTTTTCACCGTATCTTCCATCTGTTGGTCTTCTACTTGGTGCAACATACGCAGCCGACCATGGCTTTTTACCTAAAGAGCGCAAAAATGTCGCATTATGAAAAGTGCCAGCACCGGATGGAATGTCATACGGCTGAATTATATTGCACCCTTGCTTTTGCCAAAAATCCTGCAATGCAAGCAGTATCTCGCTAAATGTCATCATGATTTTCTATCCCTTAGTTATTCGTCTGTTTTTTGCAAAAATATATCGGCATTATTATACGATTTTTTGTTTAAAGTCCGACTACTGTTAATTCGCAAGAATATGAGAGCTTTGAATCAAACTTTATTTATTAAAACTTCTATATCTTTTGAATCTGCTTCCACTTGTTTTGCTTTTTTCACTCTATCTTCTTGAAGTTTTACAAAAAGCTCTTCATCGCTTAGAGCAAGTATCTGCATAGCCAAATACGCACTGTTTATTGCTCCGGTTTTTCCTATTGCCACTGTAGCTACAGGCATACCGGAGGGCATTTGTACAGTTGAAAACAGTGCATCTATGCCGTTTATCGCAGAACCAGCCATGGGAACGCCTATAACAGGACGGGTTGTTATAGCTGCCACAGCGCCAGCCAAATGTGCCGCCATTCCGGCTGCTGCTATAAAAACCGTTGCACCTTTTGCTTCTGCGCTTTTTACATAAATCCTTGTTCTTTCAGCACTTCTATGTGCTGAAGAGACAACGAGTTCATATTTGACATTAAATCTCTCAAGCGTTTTGGCACATTCGCTCATAGTATCATAATCGCTTTTACTTCCTATAATAATAGAAACAAATTTCACTTATCTACTCCGTTAAAAAAATATATTGTATCAAAAATACTGCGCTTTAAATTTATATCTTTTTCCTAAAAAACGTAAATGGCGGTAAGTAGACGGGTAAGAGTATATCATTTGTATTTCCGCTGTGAACCGCATCATAAACTTTACCGCTAACGCTTTTTAACTCATTTAGTCTTATCTTCCAAATGCCATCTTCCTGCCAAATCTTACCGATACTGTTATCACATATGGATATCTTATCGTGCGATAGAATTTCATAAACCCCGCCGATATCAATCCTGTCTTTTACCTTAAAACTAAGCCCATCTTCATTAACTTCGGCATGCACTTGATGAGTGCCTTCCAAAAGAGTCGAGTCTATATTTTGAGTATTGTTTCTCTCATAAGGTCTTTGCATGAGATATCCTTCACTAAAACCTCTGTTTTTTATACTCTCAAGCTCTTTTTGATAAACCGGCAAATCAAAATTATCTGTATAATATCCGTCAATTGCCTTTCTGTAAGCATTTGTGGAAGCCGCCACATAATAAGGACTTTTTGTCCTGCCTTCAATTTTTAAAGCATCGACAATGCCGCTGCCTAGAATCTCTTTTATGTGCGACATGAGATTTAAATCTTTTGCGTTAAAAATATAAGTTCCCTCATCGGCTGCTTGCTCTACGCGAAACAGTGTCCCGCTCTCTTCGTTTTTTGCATAAAGTGTATAAGCAAATCTGCAATCATTTGCACAACTCCCTCGATTTGGCACGCGCCCGCTTTGAACAGCGCTTATAAGACATCTGCCGCTATATGCAAAACACATGGAGCCATGAACAAACACTTCTATTTCGAGTTTGGGCAATCTTTTTTTAAATTCTTTAAGGTCGTTTAAGCTAACCTCACGCGCTGCAACTATACGCTTTACACCCATCTCATAATAAATTTCAGCATCTAAATAATTTAAAACATTTGCTTGAGTAGATAAATGTATAGGTATATCAGGAGCTATCTTCCTTGAGAGTCTTATAACTCCTGGTGCTGCTACGATAAAAGCATCCGGTCTCATTTTAGCTACGGTTTCGATATGCTTTTCCAATAATTTTAATTGCGAATTAAACGGAAATCCATTTATCGTTACATATATCTTTTTACCAAGTTTATGTGTATACTCAATAGCCTCATTAAAACTCTCATATGTAAACTCTTTGCCTGAACGTATGCGCAAAGAAAAGTGACTCACCCCGCCATAAACAGCATCGGCGCCATAAGAGAGTGCGATTTTTAATTTTTCAAAATTTCCAGCAGGAGATAAAAGTTCAGCACTCACTATTCTAAACCGACCTTCAAAAGTTCTTGTTTTGCGATATCAAGATTATTGATTTTGTCAAACTCTAAAGATATATCGTCCAAAGTTCTCTTTATATCGCCTATTTTTAAATATTTTTGAGACTCAAGATTGTTAGCATTTTGCAGTTGCTCCAAATGCTCTAAACAAATATCAACATCAGATTGTATATTTTTTGCAAATACCAAAAGCTCATTAGCATCCTTCAGGGCATTTGAAAATTGCTCAATATTTGGAAATTTACTATTTAAAGCCTCGAATAACTCTGTTTGCTTATGGGTAAAATTTTCAACACTTATAGTTATCCCTTTTATGGAATTAAGTTTTTCGTGGACAATATCAAATTTATTTTGCGCCATAATAAACTCCTTTAAAGTAAAAAATATGCGAGATTATATATAAAATTATATATAATTCAACTTTACATTTGTTATCCATTTTAGGAAAATATTATTATGATAGTAGATTTACATAATCACACCCCGCTATGTCGCCATGCACATGGACAACCGCGCGAATATGTAAAAAAAGCTTTGGAAGCAGGAATAAAATATTTTGGTTTTTCAGATCATGCGCCGATGAGTTTTGACGAAGAGTATCGAATGAGTTTCGAAGAGATGAAAATCTATGCAAGAACCATAAAAGAGCTTAAATACGAATTTCAAAACCAGATAGAGATATTATTTGCTTATGAAGTAGATTTTTTGGACAATCTCATGGATAAACGCGTATTTGAACAAGATACTGATTATCTCATAGGTTCGGTTCACTTTTTAGGTAGATGGGGTTTTGATAATCCAGAATTCATAGGTACATACAAAGAAAAAAATATAGATGATATCTGGAGAGAGTATTTTAATGCGATAGAGTATTTGGCAAAAAGCGGACTATTTGATATTGTAGGGCATTTGGATCTACTAAAAATATTTAAATATCTACCTAAAACAGATATACGTATCTTGGCAAAGGAGGCATTAAGGGCAATAAAAAAGGGTAATCTCGTAATAGAAATAAACAGTGCAGGTTTTAGAAAACCAATAGGTGAACAATATCCGTCCGCACAACTTTTACAAATGGCAAATGAATTTGGCATTCCTATAACTTTCAGTTCCGATGCACATGAGATAGAGCATGTGGGTTACAAAAGTGATGAAGTGGTAAAAGTTGCAAAAGATTGCGGATATCAATTTTGTGCTGTTTTTTCAAAAAGAGATAGGAGTTTGATTAAATTTTAATCAATATGGGTAAAAAATTTATACTGTTTACTTAGTATAATTTTATAAAAAAATTTCAAGGAGTTTTTTATGGGTAAATTTGTAAATAACGTGGAAGAGTTTTTTGCGTTTTGTGAAAAACATGAAGTCAAGTTTGTAGATTTTAGATTTACGGACATCAAAGGTGCATGGCATCATTTAACATATAGTGCAAACGCGGTAGATGAAACTTCCATCAAAGGTATTCCGTTTGACGGTTCGTCTATTGAAGCATGGCAGCCTATCAATAAATCTGATATGCTTTTGATTCCCGATGTTCCAACCGCATTTTTAGACCCTTTCACAGCAGATTCTACCATAGTAGTATTTTGTGATGTATATGATATATATAAAGGAGAATTATACGAAAAATGCCCAAGAAGCATTGCAAAAAAAGCGCTTGAGCATTTGAAAGAAACAGGAATCGGCGACGAAGCATATTTTGGACCGGAGAATGAGTTTTTTGTGTTTGACGACGTAAAAATAAGAGATGATATCAATTGCGGATATTATGAAGTTGATTCCGAAGAGGGTTCATGGAATAGTTATACTGATTATAAAGATGGTTACAATACAGGTCATAGACCGGGCACTAAAGGCGGTTATTTTCCGGTTCAACCGATAGATTCTATGGTTGATTTAAGAGCAGAGATGGTGCAAGTTTTAAATCAAATCGGTATAGAAACTTTTGTTCTTCATCACGAAGTTGCACAAGCTCAAGGTGAAATCGGCGTAAAATTCGGCAATCTCATTGAAGCAGCAGATAATGTTCAAAAATATAAATATGTAGTAAAAATGGTAGCCCACTTAAACGGCAAAACAGCAACTTTCATGCCAAAACCGCTTTATGGCGATAATGGCAGCGGCATGCATGTGCATCAATCAATATGGAAAGAGGGGAAAAATCTTTTCTACAAAAAAGATTCTTACGGCAATTTAAGTGATCTTGCCCGTTATTATATCGGCGGAGTTTTAGCGCATGCAAGAAGTGTTGCTGCCTTTACAAACCCGTCAACAAACTCTTATAAAAGATTGATTCCTGGTTTTGAAGCTCCATCTATATTGACATTCTCATCACAAAACAGATCCGCCTCATGTCGCATTCCTTATGGTGCAGGTGAAAAATCCGTGCGTGCAGAGATGAGATTTCCAGACTCATCTTCATGCCCATATTTGGCATTTACCGCTATGCTTTTGGCAGGACTTGACGGAATTAACAATAAAATAGAACCGATAGGTCCAATGGACGAGGATCTATTTGAACTCACACTTGATGAGATACGCGAAAAAGGTATAGAACAGATGCCGCATACGCTAAGAGGCTCTCTTGAAGCTTTGATTCGTGATAATAGTTACTTAAAGCCTATTATGACTAATGATTTCATACAAACATACCAGCATTACAAATTTTCAACGCAAGTATGGCCTTATGAAGCTCGTCCTACTGCATTCGAATTTAAGACAACTTACTCTTGCTAAAAACTTAGCTTTCCGAAACCTCATTAGGGTTTCGGATTTTTTTTAAAGAATATTTTAATCCAATTTTTAATAAAATAGCTATATTATTATGATAAAATTATATATAAGCATATAAAGCTTAAATATATTTGTTATTTTATGCTTAAAATAAAAAAATGTGTTTTGGTTTATTCGTAGCATTTTTAAGATTTCAAGATTCGTTTAATCTATTATAAGATAGAATGACGGATTATATCTATATTAAGGAAATTGCCTTGATTTTATATGATAAAAATACAGTATTTCTTGGAGTAAGCGCTGATATTTTATCCGCTTTGGGTTATGAAAATATAAATGTTTTTAGGGCATATAATAACGATATTGCAGACCTCTTCGTAAAAAAACAAGGATATGTACACAAATTTGATAACTTTTCATGGATTAGTTACGTATTAAATGGTAGTCTACCAAATAAAAACGTGATAATTAAAACAAGAAACGGAAGTGAAATTGAAGCATCTATATCCGTAACTGAACTGTTTTTGAATAACAAAGATGATAAGTGTTATATCATATCTTTGAACAATATCCGTCATATATCGGACAATTCGGATAGCATAGACAGAAAAGATGATTTGCGCAGCAAACAGCCGATATTTAAAATTGATGATGAAAATATCAAACAGCCTGTTTTTGCACAACAGCAAATCGATATTGACGACAACAAAGCATTCAATGAAAACAATGACAAAGTACCTTTTTCTTTCAGCGAAGATGATTTAAAAATTGTCTCTCCTGCGATAAATGAAACGGATAATTTGACACAAAATAAAATATATACCGAAGATACGCATCAGTCTCAAGCGAGTAAACAAAATAATGCAAAAACTATTGAAATAAAAATAGATATTCAAGAGATATCGGATCTGCTTGGCATAAACAAAACAGATATAGTTAAGTATTTTAAAGAGTATGTATATTATTTGGATGCAAGTTTGGAACAACTGCAAAATTTCTATGAAAATGGCAGTATTTTACAGGCAAAACACACAATTATAAATCTAATAGGAATCGGCAGCAACTTAAGATCAAAAGAATTGGTTCAAGAGCTGCAAAAACTATTATCTGCAAATAACAGCATAAACAACGTATCAGTATTGCAAGAGTTAGAGACTATAGTTTCTGTTTTTAAGCAATCAGTTTCAAAATTATAATTTTTTAACAAAGGACAAAAAGCAGAATGTTTAAAACAGGGAGCATGCTAAAGCTAATAAGCCAATTTCCGTTATTAATTTTATTTATAGTCTCATCGTATTACTTATATGTAACATTTAGTGATTACCAAAACATTAGCAGTTTTAAAGAAAAAAACTCGCAAATAGTAACGCTTAATATGTTATTGTTTGAAGTTGCAAAAGAGAGAGATTTAACAAATGTATACATAGGAAGTTCCGGAATCATATCCGATACTCTCGAATTACAGCGTAAAGAAACAGATCGAGTATACGGAATATTTCAAAGAGATTATCAAAAAAATCAACATATGATAAATGCAAGAATACGCCAAGCGGTCAATCTGTTATCTCAATTATCAAGCAAAAGAGATGCGATTGACAAACTTGAGATTGATGCTAATGATATTTTCTTTAATTATTACACAAAAATAAACTCTTTGATTTTGGACGAATTAAGAGATACAGCGTTATCCGTCACTTCCAACAGCAAGATAACTTCTCTTAGCAACGCACTGACATCTGCATATAATGATATAGAGTTTTTAGGACAAGAGCGCGGATTTATGGCGGGTATAATCAGTTTATACGAACCAATATCAGAAAATGCGTTTCATACATGGATTGATATCTCAAGCCAGATAAATACGCTAAATATAGTAGGTTTAGAGCCAAACATACAAGCAACACTACAAAATATTTTTAACAGCAATGAGGCAAAGCAAGTATCTTACGATATAGAACAAGCCAAAGGTGAAATCATGCAGCACTCATTAAGCGGTGAGTTTATGATTGACCCTACATTTTGGTTTGTTATGATGACGAAAAAAATAGAAATAATAGGTGAAGCTGCAAACAAAATTCAAACCGCTCTAAGCAATGAAATAAATAGCTATGACCAATTTAATATTGTAATATTTATAGCTTCAGCTACCATTTGGATTATCTCTTTGCTTTTACTGCTGACAGGTTTTATATACAGCAGAAAATTCAAAAAAAATATTAAAGAGTTGGGTAATGTATTTGCTAAAGTTGAAGATTTGGCAGGCATATCAACTCGCCTTGATTTGGATATAGCTGAAAATATGGGCAAAGCTTATAAAATTATCAATCAAGCTCTTATAAGTATAGCTGAAGAAAAAAGACGGGCTGAAGAAGCAAGTGCGGCAAAAAGTATATTTTTAGCAAATATGTCGCATGAAATTAGAACCCCGCTTAATGGCATCATCGGTTTTACTGATTTACTTAAAAACACAGACCTTGATGGTGAAAAATTAGAATTCGTAGAAGTTATAGAAAAAAGTTCCGAAAACCTATTGACAATTATTAATAATGTTCTTGACCTTTCAAAAATTGAAAGCAATAAGGTTGAACTTGATGAAATCCCTTTCTTGCCTATGCAAGAATTTGAAAATGCGATAGAAGTTTACGGACCTAAAGCAGCTGAGAAAAATATTCAACTCTCAGCTTACATTGATCCAAGTTTAACAAACTATCTCAAAGGTGATATTACAAAAATAAAAGAGGTTTTGATTAACTTGATGAGCAATGCCATAAAATTCACGGCTCAAAACGGCTCTATCGTAGTTTCAATAATAAGATTAGAATCCAAAGACAAAGGCCATGCAAGAATAAGTTTTAGTGTAGAAGACAATGGTATAGGCATACCAAAATCAAAAATGCAAGATATATTCAATGCTTTTTCACAGGCTGATTCTACTATCACAAGAAAATATGGCGGAACCGGTCTTGGACTTACAATTTCATCTAAATTTATCACCATGATGAATGGCAAACTTGAAGTTGAAAGCAATGAAGGCAAAGGCAGTAAATTTTTCTTTGTGCTGGAGCTTATTGAAACTCCTTCGAGTGAACCAACATTATATAATAGATATTCGGATTATAGATTTGCAGTTCTTACAAAACCAAACAATGCTAAAACTCATGAAAAATTTTTAAAATCATACTTGCAATATTTTGGTTCTCAAATTTTATTTTACTCCTCTATTGATGAGTTAAAAAAATTAGTTTATGATTCGAGTATAAATTCTATCTTTTTTGATCTTGAAAATGTCGACGAAGATGAGTTGCAACAATACAAAAAAATACAGCTGCCTACAATTATAGCCATGAAACCATCTCAACAAAAAAGATTTGAAGAGCTTAACACTCAATATTTATCATCTATTTTTGAACCCATCAATGTAAGCAAAATCGTGAAAGCATTAGAGCAAAAAAGAGAATTTTTGCCACAAGACAAGTCGAAAACCAAACCTCAAATAGAGCAAGTCAGTCCAAGTGTCACATCATATCCATACACAAGCAGTGCATTAAGCAAATCTTTTTCTGCTGATGCACAACAACCTGATGTCCCTTCTGTTGAGCCGGTTAACGATAAACCTATTATATCTTTTAACGAACAAAAAGACATCATATCGCTATCAGATAAAAACTTTGCTGATGAATCTATTAAAGCCGAAGAAGAAACTGCTATCACAATTGCATCGTCAAATGAAGAAGCTAATGCAATACCAACTATAAATTTATTAGATAAAGATTTGGAAACCAAAGATAAATTAGACGTTGTCTCAAATATATATGTAGATGAAAAAGATGCTGACACAGTTGCGCCGTCATCAAATTATGATATACCGCCATTGGTAGAAGATACAAAGGTTGCTAACGAACCACCTGCTGTAATCACACAAAATGTTTCAATTGAAACTATTTTAAATACTTCGGCTGTAACAACACCAATAAAACAACAAGGATCCAGTACTATGTTTAACGCGAAAGTTTTAGTCGCAGAGGATAATGAGATAAATCAAAAACTCATAAAACGAGCACTTGAAGATATAGGGCTTACAGTCACAATAGTTCAAAACGGGTTGCTTGCAGTAGAAAAAGCAAAAGAAGATAAATTTGATATGGTATTTATGGATATTGCTATGCCTGTCATGGACGGTGTTGAAGCAACTCATCAAATCATAAAACACGAAAAAGAGAATGGCAAATCACATGTTCCAATAGTAGCAGTTACTGCTAACGCCCTCAAGGGTGATAGAGAGCGCTTCATGAGCGAGGGATTGGATGAGTATGTAACAAAACCTATTAAAAAAGATGCTATTTTAAGGGTCTTAAATATGTTTATTCCCGAAAAAAGTGTGCCCGATCCTAAAATAGAACAAGCTATTGAGAAAAAATTTGAATCCATACTCTCTCATGATGTAAACACAAATCAAGATGCTCAAAAACTAGTAACCACACCTAAAATAGAGATGGTTCAACCCGTGATAAAATTTGATTTGAAAGATGTGTTAATTTTCAAAAAAACACAAATTGAAGCGAAAATATTTGCACAGATAATTGAGCAATTAAATAACTCTGTAAATATTGCAAATTCAATTGAAGAGTTTAAAAAAGAACTTGACAATGCACACTTTAGAATCGTCATTGTGGATAAAGAGATTGGTGAAGATATATTAAAAACAGTGGTTGATACCGTACAAGAGATTGAAAAAATACATAATCGCGGACATATTGCCATAGTTTTATTTTATGATATTGACACTCCTTCCAATGCTGAGGCTGCAAAATTTGATGAAATAAGAAGAAATGTTATTAGCAAGCAATCACTAAAATCACTCATAGCTAAATATGCATAAGGGATATCATGGCAAAAAAACTTAAAATTTTATCTGTAGACGATGATTTTATAAATTTAAAGCTAATCAACGTTATGCTGAAAAAAAACCCAAATGTTGCCGAAGTACTTGAGGCGAAAAACGGAGCTGAGGCTTTAGATGTTTTAAAAGCAAGACCTGATATAGATATGGTTTTGCTCGACATAAAAATGCCCATAATGGATGGGATACAGTTTTTAGTAACCATTCACTCTCACTCTATGCAAGAGTTGAAAAATATTCCCATTGTCGTTTTGACTACAGATGATACAAGAAAGTATGAAGCTTTAGAAAAAGGAGCTCATGACTTTTTAATTAAGCCAATAAGAGAACATGATCTATTTGAAAAAATCCAGAAAATAACGCAACTTTTTGGCTAATATACAGCCTCTTTGATACTCGCATAAAGTGTGAGTATCTCCTCTTTTTTTATTATAAAACTATTTTTATTGCAAACCAAATATGCTGATGAATGCGAAATAATCTCGGCTATCTCAAGTCCATTTTGCTCCATAGTGCTTCCTGTCTCCACTAAATCAACAATAGCATCTGCAAGCCCAACAAGCGGTGCCAATTCGATAGAGCCATAAAGCTTAATAATATTAACTGATATAGCTTTTGAAGAAAAATAATTTCTTGTTATATTTTCCATTTTTGTTGCTATCTTGATTTCAGGCAGTGAAAAATCGAGTTTTTTATTTTTAGGAACACCAACACAAATTTTACATTTGCCCACTCCAAGATCAAGCAATCTTGTTAAATTAGACCCCTGTTCTTCCAATACGTCTAATCCTACCACGCCTACATCTGCTGCTTGATGCAAAACATATGCAGGGACATCTTGACTTCTAACAAGCAAAAATTTAAAATTATCCGTATATAAAATAAGTTTTCTATCGTCAAATACAAATGGTTTTTTAAAAATTTTTTCAAATATTTTTAGTGTATCTTTGGCTATTCTTCCCTTAGGAAGCGCTATTGTTAACATATTTTCCCCTTTTGTGAACTTTTTAAAGCATCAAATGTTTCCTTAAGAACTTTAAAAATCAACATTTGATCGTATATGGCATTTTTAAAAAAGCCAGCTAAATATTTTCCGTCTCCGCCGCAAAAATATATTTTTTTGTTTTCAGCACTATTTTCTATTATAAGTTTTATAGACTTTATCGCAGCATAACTAATGGCATCTCTTGTGTTTTTCGGCATTACATCAAGTTTTACATCTTTATTGATATCAAGTTTTAAACGAGATGATATAAGAGCATAAGCAGCCTCATAAGCAGTAAGTCCGGGCAAAATATATCCACCTGCGTGTATACCGTTTTCCATAATATCTACCGTAATAGCACTCCCCGCATCTACAACCACACCGTCATCTACAGCTTTACATGCACAAATTCTATCTATACCCATACCTTTGTATTTCGTATCAAAATACATATATGGTTTTAAATCAAAAAAGTTTTTATTTTCATCTAAAAAAGATTTTAAATTATCATTTACGCAAATATAATAAACTTTTTCATCAAAAGAGAGATTTAAAAATTCGTTTATACTTTTTATATACAAATGCCCATCTTTTAACAGGTGGGCATTTGTATTGCCAATATCACAAAATATCAAATTATCTACTCTAATGTATAAAAACTATTACCGTAATAAATCTTACTGTCGGTTACGAATAGAGAATCTTCTACGTCAAAAGGGAGTTTAAAAATTTCAAAATTTTTCAAATCTAAATCGCTTTTTATCAAATAGCCTCTTTTTTCTATGATATATAGTTTATTTTTTGCTGCAACTGCAGAAAAAATAGCAAAAGAGAATTTTTGCTCGCTTAAAATTTTCAAATCCAAATCAGCAAGAATAACCCTGCCGTCTTTTGTAAATATAAATACTCTATCTTCGGCTACAATCGCATCTTTTATCTCTTCGTCAATATAGTTTATGCCGTCAGGTTTTATGCCGATAATTCTTTTAGCAGTTGATGCAAACATTCTATCATCTATTACATCTAAAAATATAATATTATTAAATTCGCGCTCGCCGCTTACAACGACATTTCTTACAAGTGTTCCGTTGTTTCTGTCCACTATAGTAAGTTTGCCATCAAGCGTTGGAAATATTACTAAACTTCCCAAAAAATATGGCGCAGCTATTCTAGAATCAATAGCGGGCATAGCGTCCATTTTTTTTTGAAAAATAGTTACATTACTATTTATGTCAATTAAATACAAAATATTATCAGACGTTACAATTGCCAAAGTATCACCACCAATAGAAGCTGAAGCTGTTATTGCCCTGATATCTTTGCTATAAATCAGTTTGCCGTCACTATTCTTTACATGTAAAAATCCATTTGGAGTAGCAGTGATAAATTTACCGTCAAATTCACCAAAAAAATTATACTTATCTTCCAAATTAATATTTAATTCATTACCATTACGCGTAATTACGCCGCCATTTTTCAAAGAAGCACCATCTCTTGTAATCTCTTTGATACTAGAAGAGAGACTTCCATCGAATTGTATGCTGCCTTGCAAATTTTGCGGTTCAAAATATTGTCTTTTTGTTCCGCAGCCACTCATGAAAACCGCACAAGCTATAACGCATGATAAACTAACTGTTTTTAACATCTCATTTTACCTCTTTTATGGACGGTTGATAGTGCTCCAATCCTTTAATTATATCAGTAATAGCAGAATCTGGTGATATTGTCATAAATTTCATATTTGCCTCATCTACTTTACCCTCTTTTAATAGCTCATAGCCATCTTTTAAAATAATAAAATCCGCAAAAATAGAGTTGTCTTTTGTCTCTTCTCCTATTTGATAAGCAGCAAGTTTGGATATGATATCTTTTTGCGCAAGCAAAGTTTTTAACATCTCATTGTCACCATTTTTTAAAGCTTGAGTAAAAATAAAAGCTCTATACAAAGGTTTATTTCTACTTTTTAACAATGACAAAGCCTCTTCGTCATTGGGGTTTTTAAGCAATATACTATATGCCTCATTTGAAACTTTAAGGTTGTTGGCTTTTATTATTCCAAAGCCGATATATCCTATCAGCAAAACAATTAAAGTTATTGCTAAAACTATTATTGTGCGTTTATGTTTTTTGAAAAAACGTTCGCCTGCTATGATATTTTCCAACAATTGCTCTTGTGCACTAATCTCTTCTTTTATCGCTTTTATATTATCTTTTAAAGCCAAGTTCTTTCCTTTTTATTTTTTTAGTAAATGCAAAAGCACATATTAGCATAGTAAAAATAAAATACAAATAATCATTGATATAATTTATGATTTCAGCACGATTGAAAATTCATTTTGATACAATATACCATACAAAATTATAATGTGTAGTAAATTTTAGTAAGGTTAAAGTATGAATATAGACAACGCTCTTCTCAAAAAAATAGAAACTCTCTCCTCTTTAAAAATAGAAGAAGACAAGCGAGAAAGTATAATAAATCAACTTAGTGAAATAGTAAATTTCGTTGAAAATCTCAATGAGCTTGATATTGGCGGATATGAAGCTACTTTCACAACCGTAGACGGCGGTACACCCTTTAGGGAAGACATTCAAAGCTGCGACGAAAATATAATCAAGACAATTATAAAATATGCCCCAAATAGTGATAATGGTTTTTTTATTGTTCCAAAAATTATAGAATAATTAGGAGTCTATATGGCAGATATACCAAATATCAGGGCTTTACTCAAAAATGTTGTGGCTTATAAGGCATCGGATCTTCATCTGGTGAGCAAAAGCGAGCCCCAGATAAGAATCGATGGCAAACTCATGGCTGTTAATTTGCCAAAACTTGATGGTCCTGCTATCAAAGAAATGTGTTATAGCTTGATAACCGACAAGCAAAAAAAAGAGCTGGAGGAAAACAAAGAACTTGATTTTTCTATTATGCTTCCGGAAGCAGGTCGTTTTCGTGCAAACTATTATTATACGATAAACAATGAATTAGCAGCAGCTTTTCGAACAATCCCTCTTGTAATTCCAACACTTGATGAACTTAAATCCCCTGTTGCATTTAAATCAATCATAAAAAGAGAGAAAGGATTGATTTTAGTAACAGGACCTACAGGAAGCGGTAAGTCTACAACATTGGCTGCAATGCTCAACGAAATAAACATGAAAGAGAGCAAACATATAATTACCATTGAAGACCCGATAGAGTTTATCCATCAAAATAAAAAATCACTTTTTTCCATGAGAAATGTTAGAGAAGACACTAAAAACTTTGCCAATGCATTGAAATACTCATTGCGTCAAGATCCGGACATAATATTAGTAGGAGAAATGAGAGACAAAGAGACAATATCTACTGCTATCACGGCTGCCGAGACGGGGCACTTGGTTTTTGCAACACTGCATACCACTTCGGCTGTGCAAACTATAAATCGTATCATTAACAGTTTTGAGGGAAATGAGCAGGTACAGATAAGAAATATTCTTTCGATTTCATTGACAGCGATTATTTCTCAAGCTCTTCTTCCACGCATAGGCGGAGGACGGCTGGGTATTTTTGAGATACTAATAACAAATCCGGCTATTTCAAACTTAATAAGAGAAGATAAAGTGCATCAGATATATTCTCAAATGCAGCTTAACAAAGCACAATCAGGCATGATAACACAAACTCAATCAATGTACGAAGCTGTAAAATCAAAACAGATAACAACGGAAGATGCATTGCGCTTTTCTACTCAACCTCAAGAGTTATCAACACTATTGGGATTATAAAATATTATAAAGGTATTAAATGGAATTTTCATGGTTTGATATAGTCATTGCCGCGATTATTTTAATCTTCGGCATCAAAGGAATTGTCAAAGGTTTTATAAGAGAGCTGTTTGAGTTTATAGGCATCATTGGCGGTATATTTCTGGCTTCACGTTTTTCATATGATGCCGGAATATTTATCAATGATCATATTTACAATATTGAAAATGAAGCAGCAATAAGACTGATAGGTTTCGTAGGATTATTGTTCGTTGTATTCACTATCTCTATTTTGATTGGAATGATTATTTCGAAGATTGTAAATTTTGCCGGATTTGCAAAATTAGATAAAATTTTGGGATTTGCATTTAGTGTTTTGACGATATTTTTTGTTTTTTCTATTTTATCGTTTGCCCTATCCAGTATAGATTTTACAAGGACTTTTGTAACAAATGCGCTTGGAAATAGTTTTGCATACAAAAAATTGTGTGCCGTAGGGGAAGAGATTGTTGATATCCACCCTTCGGAGTTTTCAAGTGAAAAGATAATAAATAAAATTGAACCGATATTTGAGAAAACAAGCGAAACCATTGAAAGCTTAAAGGATAATATAAGTATACTTATGTCAAATGAAACGAATGAAACCAAATAATACGACCATAAACGGCCAAGAGGAGAAAATAGATGAAAAAGATCGAAAATGTCGAATATGATGCGTTGCTTGAAAGCTTCAAGGAAATTTTAAAGCGTAACAAACTCAAATACACAAACCAAAGAGAGATTATATTAAAAACACTCTATTGCAACAATGAGCACTTTACGCCAGAGGGATTGTATTTTTTAATTAGAGAAAAATATCCCGAACTGAATGTTGGGATAGCAACTGTATACCGCACACTAAATATGCTCGAAGAGTCAGATATAGCAACGTCTATATCATTTGGAACGCAAGGTAAAAAATTTGAACTTGGCAACAAGCCGCACCACGACCATATGATTTGCAAAAAATGCGGCGAAATAATAGAATTTGAAGATAAAGCTATAGAAAAACGCCAAGAGCAAATAGCAAAAGATAAGGGTTTTAAGCTCACGGGACATCTTATGCAGCTTTACGGCGTTTGTACCCAATGCCAAAAAAAAGATGCGGGAGAATAGTTTGATTTTTACAAACCAACTTGAACTTCAACGCATTGAAAAAGCCGATACGTTAAAAACTATAGGTAAAAACCCCTATAGGCACTACACTACGCGCAATATTAATGCAGTTGAATTTAAAAAAAGATTTGCCTATATCAATGACTTTGAAGATAAAAAAGACGACAAGGTCATACTAACGCTTATAGGCAGGATAAAATTTTTGCGATGGATGGGCAAAGCGGTATTTGCAAAAATAGAAGATGAGAGCAGCGAAGCTTTGCAAATATATTTCAACAAGGAAGGCTTGGGAGACGAGTGGTTTGAGCAGATAAAAAAACTGCTTGACGTGGGCGATATAGTGCAGGTAAGCGGTTATCCTTTTGTAACGAAAACCGGCGAACTGTCTTTGCATACAACCAATCTTGAGATAGCGACAAAATCCATAACGCCGCTTCCTGAAAAATTTCACGGACTTCAAGATAAAGAGCTTAGATACCGCCAGAGATATCTTGATATTATCATGAACCCGGAAGT
>JAIROK010000012.1 GCA_031257555.1 Campylobacteraceae bacterium
AGTTTTTTTCAAGGAATCGGGTTTGACCCACGCCAAAGCGTTGCTGAACTTGGTTGTTCGGTATTTGAGCAAAAAGAGATAAAAAAAGAATACGAAAGCCCAAATCAAGGGCATTTTGAGTTGGAGGAGTGAAGAATGCTTGAATATGATGAAAGATTGAATATACGTGATGTTATGCGTATCGCTTGTAGAAGCAGGGCATCAATTTATAAGATGATGAAAAAAGGTATTTTCCCTCAACAAGTGAAAGGGGATGGTGAATATTCAGCTCTTTGGAGTAAAAAACAAGTTCTTGAATGGCTTGAAAACCTAAAGAATAATAATAGGAATAACTATTGAGTTTAAACTATAAAATAATCCCTATAATAAGGCTTTAGTTCAGGGGTTCAATTCCCCTCACTTCCACCATTTCATTATTTCAATTCATCTTAAGTCATTTCAATTTCTTTCATCAAAGCCCCTTAAAAACAATCAATAAGCTAAAGTACTATTTCAAATCATTTCAATTTATTTTGATGAATTTCAACTCTTTGTAAGTATTTTTTACTGACAATATCACTGATAAAATAAAAATTGAAAGGTTATATCAGTAAAAATGCCAAAGATATCCAAGCCATTGAGTGATAAAGAGATCAGAGCATTAAAACCAAAAGATAAGGTTTATCGTAAATCTGACGGAGGCAATCTGTTCATCACTATTAACCCTGCTGGACGCAAATATTTTGAAGTGGAGTATAAAAGCCCGCTAATCAATAAAATAAGGCGTTTTACTATCGGAGAGTATCCTACTGTTTCGCTTAAAGAAGCAAGGGAAAAACGAGATAATATTAAAAAGCAGTTACTTCAAGATATCGACCCGCTAATTGAGAGTAAAACGAAAATATTTCAAGACGTAGCAAATGAGTGGTGGGTTGTAAAAAAGAGCAGGATTACTCCGGAGTATTTTAAAAGGCAATGCAGATACGTAGAGATGTATATTTATCCGTTTTTTAAAGATAAAGAGATTGACAAGGTAACGATTAACGACGTTATGAGAGCTATGGAAAGCTTACAAAAAAGAGGAGTTTATGAGACTCAAAAGCGCACTTTTTTGATGACTCGCGAGATATTTGCATTTGCATTTCAAAGAGGATATGTAGCAAGCAATATCATGAGCAGTATAGACTATTCAAAAAATTTTATTTTACCCAACAAGAAAAACTACTCCACACTAACAAGCGTTAAGGATATAAAAGGACTGCTTTTAAGCATACAAGAGTATCAAGGCGGGTTTTTAGTCAAGTATGCTTTGCTTCTTTCTATTTATACTGCTCAAAGACCTTTTAATATAAGGAGTGCCGAGTGGGATGAGTTTGATTTGGAAAAAGCATTGTGGACGATACCTGCTCAAAAGATGAAAATGAGAGAAAAACATATCGTGCCTTTATCCTCTCAAACAATTCGGATAGTAAAAGAGCTTAAGAGTTTTGGAGTAAGAGGCAAATATCTGTTTCCAAGCGCAAGAAGCGATGGTAGACAAATGAGCGATAACGCCATAAATAGCGCTTTACGAAGAATGGGTTATACCAAAGATGAGATAGTAGCTCACGGGTTTAGGGCGATGTTTTCAACGATTTGCAATGAACATAGAGACGAACATGGCTTAACTTACGATATCATCGAATTATGCTTGGCTCATAAAGAGAGAAATACAATAAGGAGTGCGTATAATCACGCGCTTAATCTTAAAGAGCGAACTAAACTAATGCAATGGTGGAGCGACTTTTTGGATAGGATAAAAAATAGTTTTTGATGATTGTACCAGTAAAAACAAGCCCATTGTGTAAAATAATAAAATCACAAAATGTAAAATAATGCAAGGCATAATATTTCTAAAAGTATGATACAGTGGTGCCTATAATAAATTTTTGCGAAAATAACTAAATGCTTTGGAGAAAATAATGCTACAAGAAATAAACCATACCAAGTCCAACTTGGAATAGCAGCTTGCATGAAATTATATTAGATTTAGAAAAATTAAGAACAAAAAGACTTTCAGGCGATATTCCTCCTCACATTTTTTTTCAACTTAAAGATATTTTTCATTTCTTGGAAACTTTAGGTTCTGCAAGAATTGAAGGTAATAACACGACGCTTTCTGAACTTATAGAAAAAAAATAGATAAAGCAAATAGTGAAAATAAAAATGAGTCGGATATGGAGATAGAAAACTTAGAAAGCGCTATTAAATTCATTGAGGAAAACACTGATGAAAAAACAATTTTTAGTAGAGCATATATTTCTAATATTCACAAGATTATAACAAATAAATTAACACAGGAAGGTTCAATGTATCCTGGTGATTTGAGAAAACATAATGTGGCAATAAAAAGATCTCAACATATTCCGCCAAATCATATGTAACTAAATGACCATTTTAACGAGTTCTTGAAATTTATAAATCATGACCACAAAAGTATTAATCAATTATTGATGATTGCTATAGCTCATCACAGATTTGAATACATTCATCCATTTGACAATGGAAATGGACGAATGGGTAGATTGCTAAATTATTCTCTTTTGATAAAATTTGGGTTCAGAGTGAAAGAGGGAAGGATAATAAACTCTTCTTGCATTTTCTTTTCAGACAGGGATAAATATTATGATATGTTATTGAAAGCCGATTCTCTAAAAGATGAAGATTTACTCACATGGTATGAGTATTTTCTTGGAGGATTAAAGAATGAGATTGAAAAAGTTGATGCAATTTTGAATAAACATTATGTTGTAAAAAACATTATGCTTCCGGTAATAAAATCTGCCCAAAAAGATAAACTCTTAACACCGCAAGAATTCAAAATACTAAGATGTTTAATAGAAAAAGACGATATGCAAATAAAATCGGGAGATTTAAGTTTTTTAGATAATTTAGCTCATGCACAAAAAACCAGAATTATAAATAAGTTAAAAGACAAAAGAATGATTATCCCTTTAAAAGAAAGTGGAAGAGTATACACAATTAATTTTATTAATAACTATCTTTTAAGAGGCGTGATAAAAATATTAAAAAATAATGGTTTTATAGCTGATTTTTTGAATAGTAATAATTAGTTCGCATCAAAAAATAAAATACCTGCATAATGAACTTGCAAGCAAAAAGAGAAATCACCCCTCCATCATTTTATCTATAAGTCTCTGCGCGCGGTGTGGCGTTTGGAAATGCCATTTGGAGTCTTATGTATCCACTCCCAATCTTATCATCTACTTACAGCCCAACTGTCTTGATACTCAAGTACTTCTATGTCAAATCCATTGACTTTAACTAATTCGCTCATTTTTTGTTCTCCTTTTTTATCTCCTCTATCTCTTTTTCAAGTTGTGAAACTTTTTTTAAGACCGCTATAATCAAAACAGAAAGCACAAATATCGCTGCCGCTAAAATATCAGTTGCCATTTTATCTCCTTTTGCTATAATTTCATGGATTTAGTTAAAGCGTGGGGTTGCCAACCATTCCAGTAGACAATTTGGATAGTCAAAACTAATTTGATACTACTTAGGTTTATTTCAAAGTCCTTATTTGAACTTCGATAGTATAATCAGAGTATTGTGACATACTCCCGCCACTTACCGCTTGAAGGCATTTGAAGCGGGGGCTTCTTGGGAACTCCTGCCCAACAGCAGAATATTTACCAAGCTAACATTCCATTTATGCTTTCACTGAGTTC
>JAIROK010000074.1 GCA_031257555.1 Campylobacteraceae bacterium
TCGCTGATAATGCTCTTTATGGAAGATACTTTCCCAAACTCTTCTTCTATTATCAAGTCGCTTGCTATATCAAGCTTTAACTGCGTATCGCCGGTTTTGTTAACGTGTTCGCTGTAACCGGTGTCGCTAAACTCTATAGCTCTTTTTATCCGCACAGCCGCACGGCTTATAGCGTCTATTATCTCTTTCATTAAAATCCTCTTGAAAAATTACGTCTTTAATATATAAAAATATTGCCAAACTAATACTATTTTTAAACTTTCGACAAAATATATTGCGGTTTTAAATCAATATTTTTTGCTGATAGATTAAATATAATCCTGTTATCGCCTAAAATCACAAATGCAATAACTGATAAATCCTCTAAAATTAGCTTTTGAACAAATACTAATTATATCAAAAAAACATTTAGCTTTAAATAAGGCAAAATACGTAGAATTATTATATTTTTTATGTATAAAGGTTTTTTGTGAAAAAATTTTCTCTTTTTCTATTATTGTCTATATTTTTTTTAGGTTGCAGCAACAAAAGTGGTATCCATGCAAATATCAAACAAGAACAAGCAATTGTAAGTACTCAAAAAGCAAAAGTCTCTGCAGAGGATAACTCCACCATGCTTTTAATGGCAACATATCTTAATAACATACAAAAATACTCTAATAGCAAAAAGGAAATGATTATTTTAAGCTATTATTACTCTTCATTTTCATCCGAAACAAAATCCTTAGGCGAATTTGCAGCAAAACTAAACGACAAAAATATCGAGATTATCAAACTTGAAAACGGCGATGAATTACTAAAAGATATACCGATTAATAACACATGGAGCAAGCACTATCTTTTGCTCTCTACTCAACAAGAAACCACAAATATTTTAAAACTTACTGTCGAAATTTATCCGTTTCCTCCGGTTTTGTTAGAGCTGTCAAAAGAGCTTTAATGCTTACATCTTTTCCAAAGTATTTTGAATACATCACATAGTTTGCCAATACTTTCTTCCCATACTCTCTGCTCTCTTCATATCCTATGGTCTCCATACTTAAAAATGGTTCATAGTTTCCATTTTTAAAAAATACATTGCTTTGCAGCATTCTTTTGGTAAATCCTATGCCGCCATTATAAGCATAAGCAACAAAAAGAGGATGGTATAGATATTTATTTAAATAGTCAAGATGGATATTGGCAAACTTATAAGCTACGTCAGGCTTAAACATATCATCTATATCAAAATTATCAATCTTTTCATCTTTTGCAATACTACGGGCTAAAAACGGCATAAATTGCATCATTCCAAGTGCATAAGATGTTGATATGGTAGAGGTGATAAAATGGCTTTCTTGTTTTGCCAAAGAGAGTATCATAATCTTTCTCTCATCATTAAAATCAGTAAAATATTTGCCAAAAGGCACTATAAAATAGCTGCGGCGATACTGCATTACGCGTTCCAATAAAAACGCGTATATTGGCAGTGTCTCTTCTGAATTAAATTTTTCAGACAAACTCTCCAATTCATCTAAAGAGAGTTTTTTTATCATATCCAAAAACTCTTTCCATACAAACGGATCATGCATATCAAAAAAAATTTTTGGCTCATTTTGCGAAGGAGTTATAAAAATAGCACTCAATACAGGCAAATCAAACATCTCTTTTGCATATAAAGAGTAGATATTTACATCATGACTTTCTGATAATATTTGCAATGTTTGATTGCTTTTACTTACTAAATATTGCCAAAATAGCGCTTTATCTTTATCATATTTAAAATAAGCTTTTTTTTCTGCCTGATTAAAAAATCTTTCGGCAAGTTCTGTTTCGCTAAGTCTTGCTGCGTTGATTCCTAAAAAAAAGTAACTATTGTGTGATAGAGAACTATTTTGACTCTCATAAAGCAGTGATTTTGGTAAAATTTCAAAATGCTGTTCCCCCACAACAATATTTTTTATAAACCTTTCATAATCGTCTTGTTTTTCAAGGAGTTTTATAAAATCAACACTCAAATTTTTATCAAAATAAACTTTTGTATAATTTCTTGGCATTGAGTTAAATACCATTAAAAATTCTTTTGCACCTTTTTCTTGCAGGCTCACAAAAACATCTTTCTCACCCATAGCTTCTATCCAGCCCACTGTGAAACTATTGTTATCTTCTTGAAGTTTTTTAATCAATTTTACTTTTGCTTTTTCATCAAGTGAAGTTACAAAGGGCGGATAAATCAAAAGCTTTATGCATTCTTGACTCAAAGAACTTAAATCTTCTTGTGCGCTTTTTCGACATATAAGTTCATCTTGAGCACTTTGATTTAAACCTATCTTTTTTTCAAATTCTTTTTCAAGGTTGCTGTTCATACGGCTTATTTGTCCGTAAAGTACTTTTGCTTGTTCGGTTGTTATATTGGCAGTTTCTGTGAGTAATCTATATATATAGTAATCTTTTGCTATACTTTCCGGCTTTTTTATAACTTCTTCATAACTCAACACTCCACTCAAAAGAATTGTACAAGTGACAAAAAAAATAGAGAGAAATTTACAATGCATAAATTGAATTTGTTATAAGTTTGCTAAGAAATATCAAAATTATACACACTATTAAAGGTGCGATATCTATCATGCCAAAAGTAGTTGGAATGGTTCTTCTTATGACATTATAAACAGGTATGGTTATTTTATTTAAAAACTGCACTATAGGGTTGTAGGGATTTGGCTGCACCCATGATATAAGCGAAGAAATTATTATAATAAAAAAATAAATATCTACAATTATTTTTAATGTTTGAAGTAAAGCTATTAAAAAAACATTCATATTATAATCTCCTTTAAATATGTTTTTATCGCGGGATACAGTACCGCAAGCTCGGGTCCGTGTTCGGAATTTGTCAAAAGAAAACGCAGAGGCTTGAAAAAAGCTTTGCCTTTTAGAGACGATTTGTCAAACAGATAATTTTTAAAGTCATTAAACTCTTCAAAATAGGGAGCGTTTTGTAAAATTGATTTTAATATATCAAACTCCTTTTCAAACCCTTCAGGCGCATTTTTTGGCGTAAAAAGAGCTTTAATTTTCGGCTCTATCTCTTTTATGACGCTTCCTTCTTCAGTGTAGATTTTGCCGATTTTGCCGATATTTTCATCTTCAAAGCCCAAGAGAACTGCAAACTCTTTATTGTCCAAAACTCTTAAATGTTCGCGGTTTATCTGTCTTAGTTTATCTATGTCAAATTTTGCGGGAGATTTGGATACGTTTTTTATGTCAAACCACGCTATCGCCTCTTTCATTGTGAAAATTTCACGCGGAGTTTTATTGCCCAATAGTATTAGATAATTTGCTATCGCGCTTGGTAAAAATCCCTGCTCCAAAAGCCATTTTACGCTTGAAGCGTCGTCGCGCTTGCTCATCTTTTTACCTTCATTGTTGAGGATAATAGGAAGGTGGGCATAACTTATATTTTGTGTATAGCCCAAAGTTGCCCTTATATGCTCTTGTTTTGGCGTATTTGAAACGTGATCTTCGCCTCTTATGATATCTGTGGTATTTTCCAGCATATCGTCAACAGCGCAGGCGAAGTTATACATAGGAGTTTTATTATGACGCAAAATCACAAAACTATCAATATCTTTTGGCTCAAATGATAATTCGCCTTTGATAGCGTCTGTAAAAGTTATCTTGTTTTCGGGCTGTTTGAGGCGTATCACAAAAGGCTTTTCATTTGCTAAAACCTCTTCATCGCTAAGTTTCAAACAAGTATTGTCATATCTATAAGCAACTCCGTTTCTTTTCGCCTCTTCTCTTTTTGCCTCCAGCTCATATTCGGTACAAAAACAGGCAAACGCTTTTTTTTCGCTTACAAGCTGCATTGCAAACTGCTGATGAAATCTTAAATTTTTACTCTGATAGTAGATAGCGTCATAAACAATACCAAAAGTTTTTAATATCTCTAAAATCTCTCTGTCTTTTCCCTCAACATTGCGTGCGGTGTCGGTATCTTCTATACGCAGATAAAAACCTTTACTGCTTTGACGCGCACAGATAAAATTAAAAATAGCAGCTCTTAAATTGCCTATGTGCATATCGCCAGTTGGAGACGGCGCGAAACGGTACATATAAATCCTGTCTATGGTATTTTTTAAAAGGGTAAAATTATATCATGATTAATCTTACAAAAGAGATTTAAAAAATTAAATGAGGTGTGCAAAACTTATTTACACACCTCGTGATAATTATTGGAAAATAATTTCAGCTCTTCTATTGGCTGCTCTTCCCTCTTTGGTAGAATTCGGCGCTATTGGTTCTATTTCACCATAACCTCTTGTTGTAATTCTATCTCCAGCAACACCTTTTTTTACTAATTCATTTTTAACTGCATTAGCTCTTCTTTGTGATAATTTTAAATTGTAAAGATCACTTCCGGTTGCATCTGCATGTCCTTTAACCAAAACTTTGACATCCAAATACTCTTCTGATTGCAAATCATCTGCTATGCCTTGAAGAGTAGCTTTGGCACCATCTTTGATATGCGAACTATCAGTGTCAAAATTGATACTTTTTTGAATTAATGCAGGTGGTGCACTCTCTACAGTAACATCACTTTCATCACTCACATCGCTGCTTTCCACTATTGGTGCCGGCACAGCTATAAGCGTTGGCTGCTCAGGCTCTTCAACAACAGGAGCTGGTTCTTCAACAACTTCTGCTACCACCGGTGCTGGTTCTTCTACTACCGGTGCAGGTTCCTCAACTACGGGAGCTGGCTCTTCAACAACTTCTGCTACCACTGGAGCTGGTTCCTCAATCACCGGTGCTGGTTCCTCAACTACGGGAGCTGGCTCTTCAACAACTTCTGCTACCACTGGAGCTGGTTCCTCAATCACCGGTGCTGGTTCTTCTACAATTATCAGTTCTTCTATAACTTCTTCTACTACTGGTGCTGGTTCTTCAACAACAGGAGCTGGTATAAATTGTGGCTCAGCTTGTACCACTTCTTGTTGTTTACCACCAAACGAATAAACAAAGCCAACAGTATAGAATATATTATCTCTATTTGGAGAACTAAATTCTACACCTTGTCTTACTTCACCTCTAATAGCCAAATTGTCAGTAAAATAAAATTTCAAACCTGCGCCATATTGTCCGAAAGCGCGTGATCTTTGTGGTAAATCTTTATGAAGTATTTCGTATCCCAAGCCTGCTAATGTATAAAATTTTAATGACTTTAACACTTCAAGCTCTTTAACGACGTTGAAATAGAGACGGTGTAACGCACTTTCATTTTTTAAGTATTGACTATTCGGTCTATATTCAACGCCCGAAGAGTAATCATAACCCAATTCTATTTGGTCAATGAGAGCAGTCTCTAATCCTACTCCAACTCTTACACCATAAGCTGTGTGCTTATCGTATCTATGTGAATGCATTGGGTCGACTTTACCAGCTACAATTGCTATCTCGCTGTTACCTGCATAAGCCAACGCCATGCTTGTCGCTACCCCCAAAACGACTTTTTTCATATCTATCTCCTTTAAAAAAGAATATTTAAAACTGCAAAATTTTGTTTAGGTATAAAAACTATACTAAATTTGCTATTAATATCTGCTGAACAAAATAAGAAAATACATAAAATTTCACTTGTATGTTTTTATTGCTTTATTAAATCAAAGATGATTTTAACTTTTTTATTTATCATCTTCAACTTTATATAACTTTATTTGATTGAATAATTTTAATCATTAAAATAATTCTATGCCTTATAAGGATATTGCTGATTAAATTATATTGATTATTATATATTAGTATTCTTTAATTATATCTATTATTCACAATTAAAATTATATATAGCGCCATATTAATTTAATATTTTTTCATTTTTTGCTATTAAAACCAAAATGCTTATTCTTGTCAAAATCACAATATTTACGGTATTTATAATAAAAATAAAATATTACTAAACTAAAAGCATAATTATTTTAATATTATTTTTTTTATAGTATTGCAAATTTTATGAATAATTATTATATTTTAATCTATTATGATAAATTTATCGTTTTTTTCTTTTCTATCAGGAGAATAAAAAAACAGATTATATTTATGTGAAATCCAAATTCTTAATGTTGCAAGTTCGCTTTAGAATTTAATGTTATATTGCTAAGTAGAAATGATATTTTATTATGGAAATACTGTATCATTTTTGCCAGATATTTTTATCTTTTTATGGTGCTTAGTAGTAAATGTGACATTCTTTTAATTTTCAAAAATATGTTTGTAATTTTATAATTGATGCCACTTAAAATCATATCATGTGCTATCAAAGTATTATTTATCTTTTTGAGTCATAAATTGCATAATTCAATATGAGCCTTACCAAGCACAGATGCTATTTTCACTATTGCTTACACATTTATATCAAAACTATGTTTGTGCTATAAGTACTAATAATACGATCTTATTTGACTTGTTTTTTAGGCAAAAATATTATTTGCTTCCTTGATAATTAATTGAAATATTCTTTTAACTATTCAAGATGTAAAATGCTCTTTACCAATCTACCTTGTATATCCTTTTCTATTTTTCGCCAACTTGAGTTATCATTCAATGTTATCCAACGTCTTTCTTCAGCTCTATAAAACCAATTTTTATCGTTTTGATAAAAAACTTGTTTATTTTTAGTTTCATGAATATTTAAAATTTCATTTGAGTGGGAATTTTTCTCATCATAATCTACAGTTGCTCTTTGACCCATTTCAGAGTATATTTGATGCAAATCAAGAAGAAGAGTATTCACCTCTTTTGACATTCTATTTACATTTAATCCTATTTTTTTAGCTTCATCATAAAGTATAGGGTATGCATGAGAGGGGTATTTTGAATTTAACGTATTTGCTATTTGCTTGATAGTTTCCCTATCTTTCATATGGGTTGTTAAAATCTCTTCGCAAAGCATTATAGAAAGACTTTCAGCTCTATCAACTGCGCCTATTACCAATGGGTGTACATGTTCAAATAAAAATTGATATGGATTTGTAGCTACATCATTTTTTGTAGCATGCTTTTCCCATAATTTAACAGTTCTATTAAGTTCATCCAAACTTACACTTACACGATTGTTGTCTCTGTCAAGAGGAGACAAATCGTGCGTCAATGACGTATCAACAGCAGTTAAAAATGCCAAGGGACCCATTTGTATCTCATCTGCCCCAATAGCAAGCATAGTCGCAGCAGAAGCGCACTCTAAAGGAACAAGAGCTACGATATTTCTGGCATATTGCCTTAAAAGATTTATCATTCTTGAAGATGATTGACCATTTCCGCCATTGCTATTTATAAAAAGATAAATTTTATCTTGCTTACCAATGCTCTCTAAAATTTCATAAAGAACAACTACATCGTTATGACAAATACTACCTCTATAACTATTCCAATATGCAATAACGGGCGCATCTAAAATAGTTGAGAGTTCACCAATGATAGCCTGTGTTTTATCAAAAAGAACAGGCGGTTCTTTAACTTTTATTTCACCATTTTTTATATCTTCATTAGCCATTACTTTATCCTCAAAATTTATTTTTTTAAAAAATTGCTCAAAAAAATTTTCAAATTAAATATTATATATTAAAATATTTTCACAGTTTTTAAATCATTATTCCTATTATATTAATTTTAATATATTAAATGTAGTAAATTTATGCTTAATTTTGCAAGAGATATAAAAAATAATAAATAAAAAAAGGAACCAAGTTTAAAAAACTCGGTTCCTTAAAATCATATGTTCAAATCAGTGATTATATTTTAATCTTTGCGATTATCAAATACAATATCAACTCTTCTGTTCGCAGCTCTACCTTCTTTTGTATCATTTGGTCTTATAGGATTAGCACTGCCAAAACCTTTTGCTTCTATAGCATTTGAACTGATTCCGTATTCAACCAACTTATCTTTTACTTTATCAGCTCTTTTTTGAGATAGTTTCAAATTGTACAATTTGCTTCCTGCTGAGTCAGTATGTCCTTCTACACGAATTATAGTTTTATCATACCCTTTTAACTTTTTAGCTATCGCTTTGAGTATTGTCTCACCCTCTTGAGTTAACTCTGCACTATTAAATTCGAAGTAATAAATAGGAGCAACAAATACAACATTTACTCTTCTATTTTCTGCTCTTCCTTTAGGAGTATCATTATCTGCTGCAGGTTTAGATGATCCCAATCCAACAGTTTCTATTTGACTTTCCAAAACTCCGTATTCAATCAATTTATTTTTAACAGCTTCGGATCTCTTTTGAGATAATTTCAAGTTATAAAAACCACTTCCGACCGAATCCGTATGTCCTTCATTACGAATTCTTATATTCTTAAAGTCATTTAAGTCTTTAGCAATTCTTCCTATAACCTCTTCATCGCTTTTTGACACAACTGCACTGTTAAAATCAAAATTAAAGTGTTTTTTCTTCTTTGCAGTCTCTCCGTCAAAACCATCTATGCTCCAAGCTATTACTCTTGTAATACCTTTTAGGATTTCGGATTCTTCTTCTTGCTCGTCTTCAAAAATCGCAATTTCTTCTTCTTCGTCTATTACAATTATGTCGTCTTCAATTATGTCGTCTTCTTCATCAATTAAAATTATGTCATCTACATCTTCTTCAAGAATGCTATCTTTTTTGACAGTTTTAACAGCAGGTTTTGCAATAGAAACTTTTCCAGTATTGCCTATAGGCACTGAGAAGCCAACGCTATAAAACATATTGATATTGCCGGAATCAAACTTGACACCTTGTCTTAATTCACCACGAATAGAAAAATCACTGCCGATATAGTATTTTAAACCAACACCATATTGACCAAAAGCACCGGCATCGTAACCATAATTTTTGCAGCAAGTATCATCGTATCCTAAACCTGCAATTCCATATAATTTTGTTTTTTTGGATATATCAAATTCCTTAATGGCATTTAAATATACTCTGTGAAAATCACCTATTTTTTTTGACCTATTGTATTTAATGTTTTGTGAATAATCATATCCAAGCTCTATCTGATCTATCACAGCAGTATCAATTCCAAGACCAAGCCTCAAACCATAAGTCATATGATCATCAAGCTTATTGCCAAACGGACTCACACTGCCAAGTACCGGCGTTATTTCGTGTGGCACAGCACATAAAAATGTTATACTTGTCGCAAGTGCAAACAAAATTTTTCTCATACCCTTTCCCCTTTTTTACTTTGCATAGTTTACGGAATACATCAAAATATGCAACAGAATTTTTAAATTTTTTTATTATATTATATTTTCAAGAAAAATATTCTTAAAATATTCTTAAATATTTGAAAAAAATTACTATAAAAATAAAAATTATATAATAATTTTACTATCTTGATTAAATTTTTCTCAAAACCAAAAATGCATAATTTTCATTTAATTCTGCTTTTAATTAAAAGCATTTTACAGAATATTATGCTAAATTCAATATTTCATTAACAACATTAGTTTTATAGATATTTTCCAATCCCCATCTGGGTGCCACTTTTACAATATTTTCAGTAATTTTCCCAATATCATTTCTATCTATGCCGAGCTCTTTTAAAGTTGTCGGTGCACCTATTTTTTGCAGCCATTTTTCAAAAGCATTTATGCCCTCTTTGGCGTCTTTTTCATTAAATATTTTTTTAGCAAAACGTTTGACTTGAGGATTTTTGGTATTTTTATAAAACCACTTCAACCATGCAGGCAGAACTACGGCAAGTCCCGCTCCGTGAGGCACGTTATATATCGCGCTTAACGAATGCTCTATCATATGGTTTGGAAACGAATACTCGCCGACGCCTAAAGAGGTCAAATTATTTAATGCCCAAGTAGCACACAAGGCAAATTCACCTCTGGCATTGATATTGTCAGGATTTTTCAAAAGTTCGTCAGTTGTTTTTATAACGCTTTTTATGATATTTTCGCAAAACCTGTTTTGGATTTTAGGATGCTCTTCAGCCGTAAAATAGACCTCTGCCACATGCGTGATAATATCAACTGCGGAGTAGACAAGATACTCTTTTGGGAGAGTGAGCGTAAGGGCAGGATTTATAATGGAAACTTTCGGATATACCAGCGGAGAATTAAAAGAGAGTTTCTCTTTTGTCTCCTCATTTGTCAAAACCGTACCGCTGTTCATCTCGCTTCCGGTAGCGGAAATCGTTAATATCACATATAAATCCAATGCTCCTGTTGGCTTTTTACCATCATAAAGTTCCCATACGTCACATTCCGAAGCTGCGGCTGCTGCTATGGCTTTACTCTCGTCTATAACGCTGCCGCCTCCTACGGCAAGGACAGCTGTTGCATCTTTTATCTTTAGTACGCCCTCTCTTGCATGTGAAAGCGTAGGATTTGAACTCACTCCGCCATGCTCTATAAATTTAATGTTCGCATCTATTAATATCTTGCGAATCTCATCATAAAGCCCGCTTTTTTTAATAGAGTTTTTGCCGTAAACCAGCAGAACTTTTGAGTGCCCGTCTGCCTTTAAAATATCTGCTATATACTTTTGTTTGTCGCCAAATAAAACCCTGACCGGATTATAATAATTAAAAGACTTCATAAACCACACCCTTGATTAAAAAATAATTTTATAATTATACTAAAAATGGAACAAAATCACTATTTTAAAAGAAAAAATTGATATAATCCCACTCCTAATGGATAAGCAAAGGTGAAGAAGTGAATCATCTGTTTGAAGTAGCGGAATTTTTTGGCATTATAGCATTCGCGCTCAGCGGTTTTTACGCGGCGGCAAGAGAAAAACTGGATATGCTCGGCATTTTTATAGCGGCTTTTTTAACAGCACTCGGAGGCGGCATAACAAGAGACGCTATCGCTGATGAAATGCCTTATACATTTACTCACATTTTGCCTACATTTTTGGTTATAGGCGTGGTTATAACAGCAGTTTTATTGAGACTAAACAAACACGACAAACTTGAACAAACTAAAATATTTATTATAAGCGATACATTAGGACTTGTTTCATTTGCCATATCCGGTTCGCTTGTCGGCATTGGCGCAGGTTTTAATGTTTTTGGGATTATTATGCTGGGCATGATAACGGCAGTAGGCGGAAGCTGTTTGAGAGATATATTATTAAACAAAATACCGTTTTTTTTGATTGGTGAATTTTACGCTACCGTTGCTATTATAGTTTCATTTGCAATGTATGTTTTAAAAGAGTTCGACCAAATGAACCTTATCAGCACTGTTATTGTATTTGCAATCGGCGTAACTTTGAGACTTGTAGCTTACTACAAAAAATGGAAATTACCAAAACTAAGCTGAAGGATAAACAGATGACTTTTGAAGAGATGGACAAAAAGTATGTTTTGCATACATACAATAGAAATTATGTCAATTTTAAAAGCGGACAAAATGCAACGCTTTTTAGCGAAGAGGGGAAAGATTTTATAGATTTTACAAGCGGTATCGGCGTTGTAAGCGTTGGTCATGGAAACAAAAGGGTGGCGGATGCGATTTATGAACAAGTGCAGAACATAACGCATATATCAAATCTGTTTTTGATAGAACCGCAAGCGAAGTTGGCTAAAAAGATGGTAGAACTCAGCGGTTACGATATGGCTGTGTTTTTTGGCAACAGCGGCGCTGAAGCAAATGAAGGCGCGATAAAAATAGCGAGAAAATATGGGCAAAACAGATTTAAAAACAAACGCTATAAAGTTTTGACGCTTGAACATTCATTTCATGGAAGAACCATAACAACGATAAAAGCCACGGGACAGAAGAGTTTTCATCAAGACGCTTTCAGTCCGTATCCGGACGGCTTTTCATATAAAAACCAGATAAAAGATATCTACGCGGCTATAGACGATGAGACGGTAGGCGTTATGCTGGAACTTGTGCAAGGAGAGGGCGGAGTTGCGGCATTTGATAAAAAAGAGATGCAAGAGCTTGCGGCATTTTTACAAAAAAACGACCTTTTATTGATTATAGACGAGGTGCAAACGGGAGTTTTTAGAAGCGGCGAATTTTTGGCTTCCAAACTTTATGATATCAAGCCTGATGTCATAACTCTTGCCAAAGGATTGGCAGGCGGCGTTCCCATCGGCGCGGTGATGACAAAACACAAAGATATATTTACATACAGCGATCATGGAAGTACATTCGGAGGAAATTTCTTGAGTACGCGCGCAGGACTTGAAGTATTGGATATATTGGAAAGTTATCATAAAAACGGGCTTTTGCAAGAAAATATTGACTATTTCGATAGTAAACTAAAAGAGGCGGCAGAAAAATATCGCAATATCTTTTTAAGCGTGACAGGACTTGGTCTCATGAGAGGATTGCAGTGCAAAGATGCCGACACGCTCTCAAAAATCATAAAAGCTTCGTTTGAAAACGGCATTTTAGTATTGAAAGCGGGACGAAATACGGTCAGATTTTTGCCGCCACTTACTATCTCAAAAGATGAGATTGACGAAGGATTTGAAAGATTTGAAAGAGCGCTTGATACCATTTAGCGAATACATGAACGAATGGCTCTACGGCAAAGAGGGCTACTACGCGTCTA
>JAIROK010000063.1 GCA_031257555.1 Campylobacteraceae bacterium
AATATAATCTCAATGCTTCAAAACTTCAATCAAGGCGTACGTTCGTTTAATGATGAACTTAAAATTCCGCATGAGAGCATCAATCTTTCAACCATTAAAACAGATGATGAGAAAATCACGGTAGAATTTTTTGCAAGAGCGATGGAGAAAAAATCTTTAGAGGATTTGAGCAAAAACACGCAAGATTTTTTGAAACGTTTCGGATTTGACGTAAAAACGGAAGGATTTTCAGCCCCATGGAGACCCAACATCACGCCATTTGCAAGAAAACTTCAAAAAGTAATGCAAAAATCCTTTAAAAATGTAGAATTTAAAGCGATGCACGCAGGACTTGAATGCGGTATATTTGAAAATATAAATCCACTGCTTGAAACAGCTTCGATAGGTCCCAATATACACTTTCCCCACTCTTTTAATGAATGCTGTGAAATAGCTTCGGTTGAGAGAATGGAACGGATAATTAATGAAATTATTTTAGATTTAAACTCAAACAGCGACTTTTGTTTTTGATTTGCTTTTGCCCTCAAACAGTCTATAATCTTTTTTTGGACTTTGCATGTGGAAACTCTGCTCGCAATGATGGAGGCAACCGAGCAGCGTAAAGCAACGCGGCAATCCCCTCCGTCATTGCGACACCCCCCCTCCGTAATGCCAAAGAGTGAAATAACGAAGCAATCCACACAACACATGTAAAACGTCATGTAGTTTTCAATTCAAATTGGATAGTTATCAAATCCGCTATGTTTTAACGCCCTTGTTCGTTAAGTTTTTTATAATTGTCGCAACCCGTTTGATTTTTTAAATCGCAGGCTTTACCATAATACTCTTTTGCTTTTTTAAAGTCCTGCTTTACGCCTTCGCCTTTGAGATATAAAACGCCAAGATTGTAGCAGCCCTCAGCAACTTCCCCATCGCAGGCTTTTTTAAATAGTTCATAGGCTTTGAAATAATCCTGTTTTACGCCTTGACCGTTGACATATAAAACACCAAAATTATAACAACCCAAAGCATTTTCACCATCGCATGCCTTTTTATAATCTTCAAAATCATCGGCAACCATGGCAGACAATAAAAAGCTTAATAAAAGCAGTGTCTTTTTCGTAAAAATCCTTTTTTATTTTTGAAAATTATAATATAAAATACATAAAATATCTGCTCTTATGCTATTTTTGTATATTTTTGGCTGGTTTTTTGAAAAATCAAAAATTTAGTTAAAATATGCTTTTGTAAAGTTTGATGGAGTTTTAAACTTAAGTTTTTGATTAATATATGAATGGCTTTAGTCTTAAAATATATTTATATGGGTCGCTTGACATTACGAAATAATCGGATATTTTCTGCAATAATAATGTGTAGTATTATAAAGCTCTACATGCCGACATTGTTTATATCGTTGATTTTTGCTATATTGCTGGGAGGATGCGCAAATCCCCCAAATCCCCCAAATCCCCCAAATCCCACAGAACTCACGGAAGAGTATGCGTTTAGTTTTGAAAAACAGTACATGGACGAAGCCCAACAAATGATAGCTCAGCACAATTCGCAAAAGTCCATTTTCAAATGGATACAGCCTGTAAATAAAAAAGAGAGCTGCAAAGTATATACAGGCGTAAGCGCAGATGATAATAGTATAAAAAAGAGGATTTTAAATTATTTTGGAACGGCGGGTGCAAAGACGGCTACGCTTACGGTTTGGGCAGAGAGATTGAGATAGAAGATATGTTTACCCGGCAAGAACAGATAGGTATTTATAAAAACGGTATGGTTGAGGGTGGTTATTGTACGAGAAAGTATATCCGTGGTTCTGATACGACAACAATAAACGGCGAATGTTTTTATGGGTATGGTAAAAGAGAACATATTGTCATGATATCTTCCGAAAAAGATCCGAAAACTCTTACAGTATCATTCAGTTTTACATACGGTACAAACTTCAATGCGTTTCCTGTTTTATTGGTTTTTGATGATCCGTTTTTTAACGGCAGGAAATTAGTCAAAGGCTATCCGAATTTTGTATATGAGATGGAGGATAAGAGCAATAGTGAATTTGAAAACTATCATTTTTCCTATGGCATAAAGGATTCAAAACTTAATAGTTTTATGGGGGCGGCTCTCATTCACTACAAGCAAGATAAGTATCCTACCGTGATAGATACGTCAAACGGCACGCGGTTTACGTCTTATCCTGATTCATTTTCAGATCATATAAATTCAATATGGTCCGAAATAGTTGAAGCCGAAAAGCTTGCGTTGGCGGCGCAGGAAAAAGCGTTGGTTATAAAGCAGAATTATTTGGATAAAGTATGTAAGCCTAACGTAAAGGTAACTTTTATAGATAACGATAAATACAAGGCAATTTGCACTGAAGATGAAAAATTTAAAGAACTGTTTTATAAAAATATGGAGATAGCAAATATGCAAAAACAGCAGATACGCGAACGAATTCATCGTCAAAATATGGAAAATGCCGCGCAACAACAAGCTTATGCCGCGCAACGTCAAGCAGATGCCGCACAGCAACAAGCATTTAATCAACAAATACAAAATATGAATCAAAATCTTAATATGCAACAGCAAAATTCTCAAATGCAGCAACAAACCTTTCAATTGCAGCAGATAAATAATTATTTGAGATATGGATTTTAATGTTTAAGGCAAAATTAGTATATTATTTTGCCTTAAAACTCTCTTTGCTTTTGCAAAATTCACTCAAAAAACATTCATCGCATTTGGGGTTTTTGGCTGTGCAGATATATCGCCCAAACAACACCATGCCTTGATGCAAAATGTCAAGATTGTCTTTAAAAGCTTTTATCAAATCAAGTTCTGTTTTTTGCACCGTTTTTGACGAGGAGAGTCCAAGCCTGTGAGATGTGCGAAACACATGCGTATCTACCGCCATAAGATTTGCGCCTTGATACTCTATCATGACAACATGCGCGGTTTTTTGACCTAC
>JAIROK010000095.1 GCA_031257555.1 Campylobacteraceae bacterium
GAACTTACAATATCAATTCTTTCATTTTATGCAAGCGCTGCAAATGTTTTAAATATTCATATGCAAAAAGATGTTTTACCTGTTGGAAAAATGATAAAATGATATATGGGGATTGGGAAGTGAAACTTTTACAAATACACTGCAAAAAAATGAAATTTATCTCATTATTTTTGCTCCCTCATTTTATCACTTCTTATTTTTTGCATAATTCCCATGAAAATGGGAATTATGTTTTCTATAAATATTTGTGGATTTTACTTTTTAACATTGGAAAATATTTAATAAAACCGATGTATTTAAACTATTTGGAGTTATTTTTTGCAAAAAACAGCAAGTTTTGAGCGTGTTTTAAATAAGACTATCATGTTGTTTGCAACTTTTAATAATAAAAAATTGCGTCCATTGCTGTTTTTTACATATTTGCACATTTGAAGATCAAATCTACAGTTTTGGTTCGTAACTCTCGCATGCTATATATTTTGCCAACAGTTCATTTGGGATTCTGCTTGGTTTGCCGTTCGCGTTCAAATATATCCACAACGTCTTTGCGCGCGCTAAAAGTACTTTATCGCTTTGTCTGAAAAACGCGTATTCGCGGTTGGAAATGGAGCGTTTTATAGAACTTATCCACGTCTGTACGATAAGCTCGTCTGCCAAAAATGCGGGGCTTAAATACTCTATATAGTGCGAACGCGCTACCCATGTGCCGCCGATTTTGTCATAAAATTCGCTTGTAAATCCCAATGAGTCCGAATGCGCCGTAGCAGCGTCTTGCATCCACTGCACATAAACCACATTATTTACGTGCATATTTGCATCAATCGCGCTTTGCGGTACTATTATCTTGTGTTCGTAAACTGCCTGCACCATAGCTGCCTCCAAAATGAAAAGATGAGTTTAGCAAATTTGATAAAAGTTGTAAAGAGAAATTTGCAATCAAAATATTACGCGGATTTGGAAATAGACGCTTAATTATTGCCTTAAAATTTCTCCCAATCTTTACACACATCTATCCACTTTTTATTGCGCACATATTTTTCCATATCGCCCACGCTAAGCTTAATCGCACTGTTGGTACTGCCGCACGCAGGATAAACGCTTTCAAATCTTTTAAGCGATATATCAAGATAAACATTGATATCTTCATCTATCCCAAAAGGACAAACGCCGCCTATCTCATGTCCGATGTTTGCCAAAACCTCATCCGGCGAGAGCATTCTTGCTTTCATGCCAAACTCCGCTCTGTATTTGGCGTTGTCTATCTTGGCGTCTCCAGCCGTAACGATAAGGATGGGCTTGTTGTCTAACTTCAAAGAGAGAGTTTTTGCTATCCTCCTGCCCTCGCAGCCAAGAGCTTTTGCCGCCAACTCCACAGTCGCGCTTGAAGCGTTAAGTTCTATTATTTTATCTTCCAAGCCAAACTGCCTGAAAAACTCTTTTACTTTGTCTAATGCCATACTAACCTCCAAAACAAAAGGCGAGTTTAGCAGATTTGGCAAAAGTTGTAAAGATATGATATTTTTTGCTTTTAGACTTTTAAAATACACATTTTATTTCTTGCATATTGAGGTGTCAGTTATCCTCTTTTTTTAAAAAACGATATAAATTTTGATAAAAATAGATAAAATTTTGGCTTCAAGCCCTTATGCCGTTTTGTCAAATACTCTACTATATCGCGGTTGCCAAACATGGAAGCAAACATAACGGCTCTCATTCCAAAGCCGTTATCTTCATCAATATTTGCGCCGTTTTCCACCAAAAGTTTTACGATTTTTGTATAACCTTTAAAGCAGACTCCGGCAAGCGGAGTCTGTCCTCTATCGTTTTTCAAATTTACATCTGCTCCCATGTCAATTAGCATTTTAACCGTATCCGCATTACCGTTATACGCGGCAAGCATGAGCAGAGTGTTGCCCTTGTGGTCTTTAAGATTTATCGGCAATTTTGCTTTTAGCATACTCTCAAGCTCCTTTGTCTGCCCATATCTTGCAAAATCAACAGCCATAGCAAGCAGCTCTTCATAACGCTCTGCATCGCCCATTTTAAATCCCAAGCGCCTTTTTAACGCCTCGCGCATAAAGCGGGTCAACTTTGTCAAACAAGGCTATTTGTCTATCTATTATCTCTCGCGGTACGCCGTCCATAGATTCTGCTATATTGTTAAACAGCTGCTCTTTTTGATTATCGCTCATAAGATTAAACAATGCCTTTGCCTGCGAAAAGTCGTCGTTGCCGTCTGTGTGGTCGTATCTATCGGCATATCCTTCTATATCAAGAGGCGGTTCAAAAACGCTTTTATCCTCTATGAAGCCATTGAAACTATTCGGCTCATAATAAGCGTCTGTCGGTTCTTTTGTCTCGTAATTCATGCTTCCGTCCAAATGGTATGTGTTTACGTCAACAATCGGTCTGTTGACAGGAAGCGACTCATAGTGTGTTCCGACTCTGTATCTATGAGCGTCTGCGTATGAAAATATGCGCGCTTGGAGCATTTTATCCGGAGAAAAGCCAATGCCCGGCACCACATTTGACGGACTGAATGACGCTTGCTCTATCTCATTGAAATAGTTTTTGGGATTTTCATTTAAAACTAATTCGCCCACATCTATCAATGGACACTCTTTATGCGACCACACTTTTGTTAAATCAAACGGATTAAACTTTGCTTTTTTAGCTTCCTCTTCACTCATTATCTGAATTTGAAATTTCCATTTCGGAAAATCGCCCTTTTGTATACTTTCAAAAAGGTCTCTTTGGTTGCTTTCTCTATCTTTTGCGATAACAGCTTCCGCCTCTTTGTTTGTCAAGTTTTGAATACCCTGCAAAGTTTTAAAGTGAAATTTAACCCAAAATCTTTTATTTTCAGCATTTATAAGACTATATGTGTGCGAACCAAATCCATGCATATGCCTGTAACTTTTCGGAATCCCTCTATCGGACATAAGAATCGTTACTTGATGAATACTTTCAGGAGACAAAGACCAAAAATCCCACGCGGCAGTATTGCTCCTTAAGTTTGAGTACGGATGTCTCTTTTGCGTATGTATGAAATCGGGAAATTTATAAGCGTCTCTAATGAAAAAAACGGGCGTATTATTGCCAACTAAATCCCAATTTCCCTCTTTTGTATAAAACTTAAGAGCAAAACCTCTCACGTCTCTTTCCGCATCTGCCGCACCTCTCTCTCCAGCTACTGTTGAAAATCTAATCAAAATTTTAGTCTTTTCTCCTTTTTGCAAAACTTTTGCTTTTGTATATTGCGAGATATCGTTAGTTATAACAAGCTCTCCATATGCCCCGCTCCCTTTTGCATGGACAACTCTCTCGGGAATTCTCTCTCTATTTTGATGAGCAAGCTTTTCAAGAAGCTGATAATCCTGCACCAAAAGAGGACCTCTTGCACCCGCGGTCAATGAATTTTGATTGTCCGCTACTTTATTGCCTGCTGTTGTTGTAATAAATTTTTTCATAATATTGCACTCCAAATATTTGATAATTTTTTCTAAAAGATAATTTTTATCCTTTAGAATTAAAATTCTATTATTTATTTTCTTATATAAATATTAAACTTATTTCGAGTACTATGATAAAAAATATGGTTTGAGGCTATTGGTATATTTATTTTGAAGAATGTAAAATTTTATAGGTTGCTGCGGATAGAATTATAAGCAATATATAATGCTCTCGAATTGACTAATTATAAAAACCGAATGCTATTTGATTTTTACGCCAATAAGCGTAATATTGCGGGCTGTTCTGTTTTTAAAAAGTATATTAAAAACAGAACCCGTATGCTAAATTATTTCTCTAAAGCGGCTTTTACTTTAGCGGCTATTGCACTGAAACTCTCAGCGTCATTCATAGCCAAATGTGCCAAAATCTTTCTGTCAAGCTCTACATTAGCTTTGCTTAAGCCGTTGATAAATCTTGAATAACTAATGCCGTTTAGTCTGCATGCGGCGTTGATTCTTGTTATCCAAAGTCTTCTAAAATCTCTCTTTTTAGCGCGTCTATCGCGGTATGCGTA
>JAIROK010000104.1 GCA_031257555.1 Campylobacteraceae bacterium
CTCAATTGGCAATATTCTTTGAGGGTAGATTGGATAATGAACTTAGGATTTAAGAAAAGGTGTGATAGGTTTTCTCCTATTAGAATTATATTGATATGGAATTGTGGGGGGGAGTCTAAATAATAAAATATCATTTTGTTTTTGACAGATTAGAAGTATGTCAGGCTTAACATGACACTCTCTAAAGTCTTTATATTCACCTTTTAGTTTATGGTCTTTATATTTAGCTTCAAGAGTTTCGTCATTAGCAAGTCTTTCGACTGTGTTGTTAACAAGCCCTTTATAATTTTTTGTATTGTCTTAAACCCTAATGCTATACATTAGCTGTTCATTGCTTTCTTATAGCTTTCGAAATCAGCATAAGTTTCATATTCTTTCTTTTTGAGTTGCGATAGAGCTGCCTTAAGAGAACCGGTCTTTTCTTTTTTTACCTCAACTTTTGCCATTGGATACGATTTTAAAACGTTTTTTTAATGCTTCTATCATTTTATCATCGGCATTAGCGATAGTTACAATCATCATTTTTTCCTGTTTATGATATTAAAACATTATTGCAACATAAAAGATTTTATATTGCAAAGAGATAAATCTTATTTCTTTAAGATTATCAATTTTTATTCCTAATCTTAAACGCTTCAAATCCTATTTTTTGACATTTTGAGTTTTGATAGTTGCTTGCCAACCTTAAAACTGTTTTTTTACACTACCAAAGTACTCTAAAATACGATATTTTTATATTTTTATATTGAAAATGAATATTTCAAGAACAAAAGGAGAGTTTATGATATAGCAGTTAATCAATCAAGCTTTTTCGCATTGCTTTGGTTATCTTTTCTTCATCATATTGATTGTCAAAAAATATATTAAAAGCAAAAACAGCTTGATATAAAAGCATATCCGTACCATCTTTATATGTGAGTAAATTTTCTTTGCAAAGCTTTAAAAATGGTGTTTGCTTATTATAAATTACATCAAAGCCAAATTTGGCATCTCTTAATATTTTATCCAAAATCTCTTTTGGCGCGGGTAGATTTTCATCTTTTAAACCAGCTGATGTTGTATTTACTATCAAATCATATTTGTTTGGATTATAGTTGTTCCAGCAAAAAGCACCAATTTTTCTTTTTTGAAAAAATTCTATCCTATTTTTTGAGCGGTTTAAAATCTCTGTATTTATGCCGTTTTCTTGAAGTATAAACATGATAGCTTTAGCCGTTCCGCCAGCTCCTAAGATGAGTGCATTTTCTATTTTACCAAATTCTTCGATGGACTTTAAAAAGCCTGGGGCATCAGTGTTAAAACCAAGCAGGCTGCCATCTTTTTGCACGATAGTATTTACAGCTCCTATCTTTTTTGCTATACCAAAAACTTCATCACATACTTCAAATGCTGTTTCTTTATATGGAACGGTTATATTTGCTCCATCAAGTTCTAATTTAAAAATAGATTCTTTTAATTTATAATGGTTTTCTAACAATATTTTAATATAGTTTGCATCTATGCCAAAAGCCTTAAATGCTTCATTATGAAGTTTTGGCGATATGGAGTGCTCTACAGGATTTCCAAATACACAAAAATTTTTCATATAAAAGAGAGAGGCTTCAAAATTTGAAGCCTAACATTATGGTATTTTTTTATAAAAAGCATCTTTGGTTATGCTTGCTTTTATTTCAAGAAGCTCATTCCTTGCCAAACTCTCAGATTTGTATGGACCTATCAAAACTAATGTTACTTGTTTTGATTTTACGGTTGTTTTATGAAGATTGTACCCGTAGCCTTTTTTTATTATATTGTTTAAGAAGCTTTTGTCGGGAGGGTTTAAAAATGAACCGATTTGTATATAGTGTCCGCTTTTTGCAATATTTATATTGCTGTCTTGCGAAGATTTTGGCGTTTGAGTTGTTGCTTGTGTTTTTGCCGGTTGTGTTATTTTAACAGGCGGAGCAACGATTGTTGTATTTTCTTGAATATCTGTAGTGACAGTAATCTCATCAGCTGTATCAGTTGTATTAGCTGTAGTCTCTGTGGTTGTACTGTCTATGGAGATATTTGCTACAGCTATTTTATCATCTTTATCTTTATCTTCATATGGCTGCGTTAATGGCGAATAGGTTACTATTGTATTCTCGTCAGGTTTATTTATGAATTTCATGATTAAAATTACTAATACAAATAGCAGCAATAGAAGCACAATGATGACGATTAGCCTTTTGACTTGTGTTATTTTATTGGAGTTTTGCTGTTCTAATAAGATATCACTTAGCTCATTCTTTTCTTCTATCTTCTCTTCCATCTTTTTCTCCTAATAAGTAGGTCTATCATAAATGATAAATTTAGAGGATAACTCTTTAACTTCTTCTCGTATTTTTGCATGTATGCTCGTGTCATTTATGTTATTCAACGCTTCGGCAATTTTTTGGGCTATAAATGTAAATTCTTTATCCCTCATGCCTCTTGAAGTAAGAGCGGCAGAACCTATCCTGATGCCGGAAGTTACAAACGGGCTTCTGTTTTCGCCGGGGACTGTATTTTTATTTACCGTAATACCGGCATTTTCAAGAGCATGATCGGCGTCTTTTCCGCTGAATTCTTTGTTTAGGAAACTAAGCAGTATCAGGTGATTGTCCGTACCGCCGCTTACTACGTCAAATCCATCTTTGGATAAAACATCTGCTAAAATTTTGGCATTTGTTTTAACCTGTTTGGCGTAAACTTTCCATTCCGGTTTTAAATTTTCACCAAATCCTACGGCTTTAGCGGCTATAACGTGCTCTAACGGACCGCCTTGAATACCCGGAAATATAGCAGAATTTATCTTTTTTGACAACTCTTCGTCATTTGTCATAATGATGCCGCCTCTTGGACCTCTTAGCGTTTTATGCGTTGTTGTTGTGACGATATGAGCGTGCGGGAACGGGTCTTGATGTTCGCCTGCCGCGACAAGTCCGGCTATATGCGCAATGTCAGCAAACAGATATGCTCCGACTTCGTCGGCTATACTTCTAAATGTTTTAAAATCAATCTCTCTTGGGTATGCCGATGCGCCGCATACTATCACTTGCGGACGGACTATTTTGGCTATCTCTCTTACTTTGTCGTAGTTGATTCTGCCGTTTAACTCAACGCCATAAAAAAAACTTTGATAATTTTTGCCTGAACTGCTTACTTTTGCGCCGTGCGTTAAGTGTCCGCCGTGGCTTAGGTCCATGCCTAAAATTTTATCATAAGGTTTTAAAATGGCTTGATACACGGCTTGATTTGCTTGTGAGCCTGAATTTGGCTGTACATTTACATATTGACAATTAAAGAGTTTTTTGGCTCTATCTATCGCTATATTTTCTATCTTATCAACTACTTCACAGCCGCCATAGTATCTTTTTGAAGGGTATCCTTCGGCGTATTTATTTGTTAAAATGCTGCCCATAGCCTCTATAACGGCATTTGAAGCGAAGTTCTCGCTTGCTATCATTTCAAGATTATAACTTTGTCTTTCAAGTTCCTGTTCAAAAAGTGCGTAAATTTCCGGGTCATTTTTAGCTAAAAAACTCATTTAGTGTCTCCTTCGTCATCTTGTTTATCGTTTGATTTTATCTGTTTCATTGCGGGGAATAATATCACATCTCTAATAGACGTTTGATTTGTAAGCAGCATTATGAGTCTATCTATCCCAAGACCTTCTCCTGCTGTCGGCGCAAAACCGTATCCCAAAGCTTTTATATAATCCTCGTCCATCTCATGAGCCTCGTCATCGCCGGCAGCTTTTGCTTCAAGCTGTGCCGCAAACCGCGCATATTGATCCAACGGGTCGTTTAGCTCGTTAAAGCCGTTTGCAAGCTCATTGCCCGCTACAAATAACTCAAATCTTTCGGCTATGCTGCCGTTTTCATCATTTTTTCTGGCAAGCGGGCTGATATCTATCGGGTATTCGGTAATAAAAGTCGGATTGATGAGTTTGTTTTCTACATAATTGTCAAAAAGTTCCGAATGCAACTGTCCTAAATTGAGATTTGGCTTCAAGTCAAATCCATCTGCTTTTATTTTTTGCTCAATTGCTTTTTTGTTGTCCAAGATAGAGGCGTCTATGCCGCCGATTTTGATTAGCGCATCTTTATGCGAAATCCTCTCAAAAGGTTTTGAGAAATCTATCTCTTTGTCATCGTACGGCAAGATATTCGGCAGATTAAGCGACTCCAACAATGTATGCAGTAATTTCTCCGTCAAGTCCATCAAGTCTTTGTAGTTGTGATGCGCCCAGTAAAATTCTATACTTGTAAATTCGGGATTGTGCGTAGCGTCTAATCCTTCGTTTCTAAAATTTCTGCTTATCTCAAAAACGGCGTCAAACCCGCCGACAATAAGTCTTTTTAGATATAACTCGGGAGCAATCCTAAGATATCTTTCAACGCCTAAGGCATTATGAAAAGTAACAAACGGTTTTGCATTAGCGCCTCCCGGGATTGGATGCATCATGGGAGTTTCAACCTCTAAAAATCCGTGCTCTTCAAAAAATTTCCTAATCACGCTTATAATCTTGCTTCTTGCTTTAAAAGTCTGTTTTACTTCCGGGTTCATGATAATATCAAGATATCTCTGGCGGTATCTAAGCTCTTTATCTTGAAGTCCGTGAAATTTTTCAGGAAGCGGCGTTATGGATTTTGTCGCTATCTCAAGATTGGT
>JAIROK010000069.1 GCA_031257555.1 Campylobacteraceae bacterium
GGAAAATCGGGAATGTTAAAGCCCTGCTCCTGCAGCTCCTTAACAGCCGCTTTTAATTGCGGAATAGAAGCGGAAATATTAGGAAGCTTGATGATATTTGCCTCTTTTTCTTTAGTGAGCGTACCAAGATACTCCAAATCATCGGGGTAATCCGAAAAAGCGCTAAGAATTCTTCCTGAAAGAGATATATCTTTCAACTCAAAAGATATATTACAGCGTCTGCCAAAAGCCTTTATAATAGGAAGCAGAGAATACGCGGCAAGCGCGGGAGACTCATCAACTTTAGTATACACTATATAAGACATGTTTACCTTTCATAATCATTTAAACAGCTATATTATCATTATAATTATAAGCGGAATTAAAAAAAGAACACTTATTTTTATTTTTTAATGTTCTTTAAATGTTCCTGATAAGTTTTTGAAAATATATGATTTCCGTCTTTCCCTTTGACAAAATATAAATATTCGCTTTGCACAGGATTTACGGCAGCTTTTATAGCCTCTTTGCTTACTGCACATACAGGATTTGGCGGTAAGCCGTTATACATATAAGTATTATATAAGGATTTGTCTTCTCTAATTCGCTGTGGAGTAACTCTTACATGTGAAAATTTCCCATAATTAAGCGTTCCGTCCATTTGCAATTTCATGTTTATCTTAAGCCTGTTATAAATCACAGAACTTACTATCGGCATCTCTTCTATGGAAGCAGACTCTTTTTGAATGATGGAAGCTATGGTCAAAATCCTACTCCAGTCATCTTCATTATATCCGTCTAAAAGTTTGTTTGAAAGCTCTTTATGCGCATAATTCGAAGTATTTATAAGATATGAGATAAGCCCTTTTTCGTCTATGCCTATAGGTATATTATATGTATTTGGAATGATCCACCCGTCCTTGATTGGTGAAAACTCCTTATAGTATGACTTCAAACTTCTTATTGAAAGATTTAAATCATATGAAAGCTGTTCTAAAAATACATAAGATGTTTCACCAGGCACTAATGTTATGGGTCTTAAGGCTGCTTTTGCATGCGTGAGTCTATATAAAAAATCAGCTTTTGTAATGGTTTCATTGCCCATATCTATCCAGCCTGCCTGCGGATATCCCATCAAAAAAAGCAAAAGTTTATCCGCAAATGGGTAAATATCAGTATTAAAGCCTGCAAGCTGTGTTATAATTTTGTTTATCCCGCCTTGTGGCACATAAATAATTTTTTGGGTTTTTACAGGCTGAAGCAGATAGAAAAGGAGCGAAAGAAACGTGATCAATATAACATCTAAAATAATAAAGAGAATCTGGATAACAATACTCTTTATAACGGTGTTGCTTGTCGTATCTGTCGGTGTTTTATACAAAGGAATTCGCATTGATGACCTATCATTTTTAAATATGAAAGTAACAGGATTATATATTAAATTAGATAAAAAACTCTTTGTTGAAGCGGATAATATAAAAATTAGCAGTAACGTTACTAAAAGTAACAATTCATCACTATTTGATGTTGATAAAATATTGGATATACTTCCTCCGATTTATACTTTATTTGATACCATAGCTATAAATAATATAGAATATGCTGGTGAAAATGCAAAAATAACCTACAATGACGATATCTTTTATGTTGATTCATCAAAACTTATTCTCAGAACAAAGCTTGAAATAGCGCAAGGCAGAAAGCTTAATCTAAAAATAGAGCAAGTTCTGCTAAAAGATTTTGATATTGAGATATCCGGACTTTTATATGCAGATATCAAAAGAGACGAATACAGCTTTAACGGACTTTTCAGAGCTTTTGATGTTGATGGCAAGTTAAACTTTAGAATTACAAATGATATTGCGATATACAGCATTAGCTCGAACGAATTTAAGTCTCCAAAAATCATTTTAGACAATCTACGCTCAAAAATAAAATTAAACGATGTAGTTGCAAATTGGATATACGGATACACAAAAGCTGCTTCTTATCAAGTACTCTCATTTGATGGAATCATAAATCTCTCTACTTTGGATTTTTATCCCAAACGCATAAATGCTCAAGTATTAGCAAAAGATATGAATGTAACATTTCGCAAAGATGTCCCGCCTGCAAATGTAAAAAATGCCAGGATTGAGATAGGAAACAATAAAATCGTATTTCTTTTGGATAAAGCGGAGTATGAAAGCAAAAAGGTAGATGCAAGCGTTGTTATAAATAATCTGTTAGAGGGTGAACGAAATATAGCGATAGATCTATATACAAATGCCTATTTTGACGAAAGTATAAATAAAATTTTAAAAAGTTTTACAGGTGTACAGTTGCCAATAAAACAATTAGGCGGAAATATCAGTTCATACGTAAATATAAATGTAGGTATAAAAACACTCGCTGTAAATGCAAGTGTCACGGGAAAATTTATTTTAGACAATGCCAGCATATCTATCGCAAATGTCGATATGTTCTCTCCACATGCGGTTATAGATTTAAATAACACGATGATAAATATTACCGATGCCAGATTGGTATATGATAAAATTTTCGACATAAGCGCAAACGGAACGTTAAATACCAGCCAAAAACATATGGATGCAAACTCTTTTGTGCATTATACAAATATCGAAACTAAAAATAACAGTATTGTTTCTCTTGGTAACATCTCTACTCCATTCACACTTGATATCACAAGTGAAGGTGTAAAGTTTGGGTTTAAAGAATTTGAAGCAAATCTAACATTTGGAAACAAAAGCATTATTGCATTAAATTCATTAAGGAAACTCTACCCTTATTCTCAACTAATGCAACAATATGGCATAAAAAGAGGAAGGGTTGATTTTGAAACTTCTGATTTCACAAATATCAACGGAAATGCGCATATATATGGATTGAATTTGCCGCTGTTTGCAAATGGCTCAAAAGTCTCATCTTTTAAGGGTGCATTTGGTATACAAAACAACAGCTTGCATGCAAATTCCAATGATAAAAATATACGTTTTGGTTTGGGAGAAAGTATACGAGTAGCGCTAAAAAATTTAGATGTTTTATTTGATACAAACGGTTCGTTAAAAGCCGCAAATAATGACAATGGCTCCATGCCAATATATGCAAATATTTTAAATGGAAATATCAAAATAGCAAATTCAAATATAACTGTTTTATCCGAAAATTTATCACTGCATGTAGGTCAAAATAATTCTATACAGGCAAATCTCACCTATCAAAATGGAGAAATTGAGCTTTTAAAAGACAAAAACTACTTCACTGTTTATGCTGCTGATATAAAAAGTGAATTTGTAAATGCTTTAGTCAATAAAGAATTTTTTAGCGGTGGTGTCTTCAGCACAACGATTTCAGGAGATTCCGAAAATGAATTTTCAGGAATTATCACGATAAGAAATACAAAGATGAAAGACTTCATGACTATAAATAATATCATCGCTTTTCTTAACACAATTCCAGCTCTTGCCACTCTAAGCGACCCAAAATACAGCTCTACAGGATTTCCAGTCAAAAGTGGAATAATAGAATTTTCAAGGATAGGGGATTTTATATACATTCCAACGCTTTTTTTGGAAGGTTACAGTTCTGACATTATGGGAATAGGATATATCGATCTATCAAGCAATGAGATATATCTTGATTTAAGAATTTCGACAATAAAGGCTTTAAGCAGCATTATAAATATTATTCCGTTTTTAAATTTTATAGTTTTAGGAGAAGATGGCAAAATAGACGTGCATATATATGTAAAAGGAACGTTAGATGATCCGAAAGTTGTAACAAATATCGCTCAAAATACTCTTATGTCGCCTATAAATATCATAAAGAGGGTATTTCAATTACCGTTTTATATATTTCGCTAAAAATATAAAAAGAGTTTCTTTGCACAGAAAGTAACGAAAAAGGTTTTAAAAATCTATTCTTTTCTTTACGCCATTTTTGTATCAAACTTATGTCATTCCCATATCTTTTCCTGTAACCGAACGACAAGCTTGCAAATCGTGAGGGAAAGAGAATATCCAAGAGAGTATTTGGACGGAAAAATGAAACGATATTTACAAAAAATGCAAAAATTTTCACCTGCTATGTTTTGTCATATATTGTACTGTTTTCAATGACAAGGAATGGCTTCCTTTTTATGTCATTCCCGCGCAGGCGGGAATCCAAAAAAATAAGCACAAGATGTAAAGAAATGCGAGAATTCATGAATTAAAATGATATTTGTGATGAGTGCAAATATTCATCTTTGTAAAAATGAGGAAAAGTTCACATATTTTTTTCTTTTTCAATATTTTTTTAAATATTTGTGGATTCCCGCCTGCGCGGGAATGACACCCACTTTTTTCCCATTATTGTGGAAAAGGAGCATAGCGACTAACACGGTGATTCATTTTTCTTTTCTTGTTTATTGATGAGATTCCAACTTTCGCAGAAATGAAGGAAAAAAGAGAAAGTCATACCTTTCGTCATTCCCGCGCAGGCAGGAATTCAAAATCTCCTATCATGGCAATTTATTTTTATAGAAGCGAAAGAAAATTTGCATATTTTTTTATTTCTTTTAAATTATATATTTAAGTCCATGGTACAAAAATAGTTAAATATAGAGGCAAGCTGAAAACCAAAGCTTGCCTCCAATCAAAATTTATATTTTTCTTACAAAAACTCTATTTGCATGTGTAGGTTTTACGATTACCCGCTCATTTATTTCAAAAGTTTTATCTTTTTCTTTGTCATATCTCCATGTGGTGCCGCGAAATTCGACTAAGCCATCCTCCTTGATTACACCCTCCCCTTCTTCCAACAAAAACTCATCTTTTATCTTGCGTCCCATTATTTTATCAGCCAAACGTTTTTTGAAAACTATCATCAAAACAAGACCTATGCCAAATCCTATCGCACCTTGTATTATCCACGCATCAGAACCGACAGCCCATCCGACAGCCCCGCTTATGATAAGACCGATACCATACCACAAAAGATAAAAACTACCGCTTAGAAGTTCAAGCGCTAATATTAAAATGCCAACTATCAATACCCACATATAAAACCTTTATTTGTCTGAAGATTTTTTCAACAAATCACCCAAGATAGTCAAAGAACCGACTAATTCCACAGCTTCATATGGCACAACCACTTTGTCTTTTGAAGGATTTTTCGCCAATTCATTAAAAGCTGCTATTCTGTCTTTTGCCAACAGATATTCTGCTGATTTCACATTTTTATTGATAGCTTCCGTGATCATATCCATAGCTTCTTGCTGTGCTTTAGCGATCGCTTTTACTTGAAATGCCTGTGCATCAGCTAAACGCTCAATTGCTTCGGCTTTCAAAAACTGTTCTGCTTTATAAGCTTCCGATTGTCTGATTACAGCCTCTTTCTCAGCCTGCGCTTTCAGCTCTATGGCTCTTTTTTCGCGTTCTGCTTTCATCTGCATACTCATAGCCTCTTGTATCTCTCCGGGAACTGCTATGTCGCTTATCTCTATCCTTGTCACTTTGGTTCCCCAGTTAGCACCGGCATCATCAAGAATAATCAAAATGCGCGCATTTATCTTTTCACGATTACTCAAAATCTCATCAAGCGTCATCGAACCTATCTCACTTCTTAAGGTTGTCAAAGCCAGATTTGCCACCGCAACCTGATAATTTGTCACATTGTAAGTCGCTTTGTATGGTTCAACAACTGCGATAAACACGATACCATCAATCCGTATAGTCACATTATCACGCGTGATAACGGGCTGACTCGGAATATTTATAATGTGCTCTTTAGTGCTAAGTGTCGTTTGCACTTTATCGATAAATGGCAAAATGATATGAATCCCAGCAGAAAGTTGTTTGTAAAATTTACCAAATCTCTCGATCATATAAATCTCAGCTTGGGAAACTATAATCACACCTTTATATATGATAAGCCCTGCTAAAACTACAACTGCAATCAAAAAAAACTCAAAAATCGCTACACCTTCCATGATATACTCCCAAAATAAATTTTCAACACAATTTTACTCTAAAAAATTATATTTTTATTGTTTGACCTGTATCAACCCCTCCCTTTTAAGGTTATTTATAACTTGTTTGAAGCTTTTTTTACTGATACCAAAAGTCTTATAAATCTCCTCAGGTGAGCTTTTTGTACTGCATAACATTTTATAGTCGTTTTTACGTAAAACTTCAAGTACTTTTGTTTGAGCTGTAAGTTCTGCGCTTTCTCCTGTGGGTTGCAAAGATACGTCTATCTTACCGTCGGTTCTAATCTTTTTGATATAACCCTCTTTTTTATCTCCTATATCAATTTCTTCAAAGATTTCATTTTGGTAGAGCATACCCTCATATCTATTGTTTATAATGACTTTAATGCCAAGAGGAGTTTTTGCTAAGATAAAAAGTTCAACTTTTTCATTTTGTGTAAATTTTGGAGTTGATTTTGGTAAAAATTTACCAAATTTCTCAACTCCTATGACTCTGTTGGTTAATTCGTCAAGCGTTACAAAGATTACTCTTTTTTGACCTGTTTTAAAGGGTGATTTTTGATATTTTAAAGGTACGAAAAGCTCTTTTGGCAATCCCCAGTCAACAAATGCGCCAAATGATGAAATATCCGTAACTTCCATAAGAGCAAACTCTCCTACTCTTGCATGAGGATACAAGGTTGAAGCTACAAGCCTGTTTTCAGAGTCATGATAGATAAAAACATCTACCGCTTTTCCAATCTCCATACAAAGCGTTACATAAGCGTTCGGAAGCAGTATTTCATTGTTTTCTTTATCGCATAGATA
>JAIROK010000081.1 GCA_031257555.1 Campylobacteraceae bacterium
TGAGGCAAAAGATGTGGCGGATGCGATTTTATATATACTAAATACTCCCCCACATGTAAATATCCCATATCTTCGCATAATGCCAAAGGCACAGAGAAATATATACGTTTTTAAAGAGAACAGAGCATAAAAACAGATATTTTAGTTATCGGAGCTGGCGCTAGCGCGCTGATGTTCGGAGCGCACTATAAAAAACAGATTTTATTTATAGACGCAAATCAAAATATCGGCGCGAAGATTAAAATCTCGGGCGGCGGAAAATGCAATCTAACAAATAAATATGTAAGTGCAAAAAACTATCTTGGAAACGAAGCGTTTATACAAAAGAGTTTGGACAGTTTTGGCTCCTCCGATACATTAAAGTTTTTTGAAAAACATGGCGTTTTTCCGACCATAAAAGAGAACGGGCAATACTTTTGCGGCAGTTCAAAAGAGGTCTTGTCGGCATTTGCTTCTGCAAACTCTTGCCATAAATTTTTATTTGGAAGCAAGGTTTTGGATGTGGAGTTTGAAAAAGATGATTTTATCATACATACCGATAAAAAAAGTATAATATCCAAAAAACTTGTCATAGCAAGCGGAGGAGTGAGTTTTCCCCAGCTTAACGCAAGCGACATAGGCTACAAAACAGCCAAAAGATTTGCCCATGAAGTCAAAACGCCAAATCCGGCTCTTGTGGGATTGACGTTGCAAAAAGAGCAGTTTTGGATGAAAGAACTTAGCGGGGTATCCATGCGCGTAAAGATAAAATATGAAGATTTTATCTACAGCGGAGATATGCTGTTTTCACATTTTGGTATCAGCGGACCCGCTGTTTTAAACGCCTCTTTGAGATGGGAGAGAGGCAGGATATCTATAGACTTTCTGCCTTTTTTGGATTTTGGCTTGCATAGTCCTCTTTGGAATGACAAAAAACAGTTAACCTCCGTTATAGAAGCGCCCAAAAGATTTATAAAAGCGTTTTTGCACTCATGCGGCATTTTGGATAAACCCATGAAGTCCTACTCAAATCTTGAAAAAGAGAAGATAATACAGTTAAAAAATTACCTGATGCCCATAGCCGGAACGTTTGGTTTCAGCAGAGCCGAAATCACAAAAGGCGGCGTCAAAACGGACGAGATAAATCCGAAAACTTTTGAGAGCAGAATACAAAGAGGGTTATATTTCACAGGCGAAGTTTTGGACGTTAGCGGAGAGCTTGGCGGATACAATCTGCAATGGGCATTTAGTTCGGGAGCAAATGCGGCGAAAAATTTTGAAGTTTGACGTTGTGTGTGCGAGAATGATGTATTGGAGAAGCAATTCCCTGCTATTAAAATTCGTCATTGTGAGTGGCAATCCACTAACACGAAGTGTTCATAAATAAAATCAATTACAAAGTACAATGTCATTGCGAGAAGTGCAAAGCACGGTGTGGCAATCCATCAGATGAAATTTCTCTGCCCTATGTCATTCCTTACTATTAAAATTTATCATTGCGAGGAGGAAGCGTAGCGACTGACGCGGCAATCCAAAAACAACAAATAAATTACAGTAAAAAGAGAGAAACAACCAAATCAAAAAAAATTCAAACTAAAAAACAACCCTCATTCTGTCATTCCCGCGTAGGCGGAAATCTATTATTTTTTTTGTTGCCATAACAAATAAAACACGTATTGTACATGATAAATAAAATAATATCATTTCTTTATTTTCGTATCATTTTATAGATTCCAGCTCGTGCAGGAATGATGAAAAAAGATAGAAAGATATAAAAAGTAACGAAAAAAAGAAGGTGGGTATGACGAAAATGGTCGTGAGAATGAAAGAAGAGGTGCGAGAATAGCAAAATGGGTCATAAATGACATAAAAAGTAAAAATCGCATATGAGTTTAGATTGATAGAAGAATGGATTGTTGCAACACTTTTTCAATAACGGAAAAATAACACAAAAATAGGATATTTACAGATTTGTCTCATTATGTACACTTAGTGTTTTGCAATACGGCGGCGGTATGTAAGATACCGCCTAAATTTATTGATTTGATGTTACCGACAATTAGGCGGTTTATTGGTTACCAATTGACCGATTTTTTATCTCCGACTTTTCCGATTATGCTCTCTTCTTCCCACACGGCAAGTCCGTTTTTGAGATTTGTAAGCGTGAGCTGGAAGTAAAATTCTACCAATTTATTTTTATCAATCGTCTTTGACTGCTGTATTATTTTGCCGGTAAGCGACAGTTCGGGTGCTAAAATTGTGCCTTTCCCCGCTATGGTGTCTTGCTGAAACTCATCGTCGGCTCTCAAGTCTCTTGTCTGATAGATAAGCTCATCGTCGTTTCCGCCCGCGGTTATAGCCGAAGTAACGACTGCTTTGCCCGAACTCGATAAAGACGTTCTTATCTTTTTGATGAAAAGGTCGGTGTCTATTTTTTGTGTAGTGTCGTTGATGATTCTGCCTATAGCTACGACATATCTGTCGCCGTTGGGTTTGCTTAATACGCCTGAACGAAGCAGAGAATCCACAGCGTCTGACGCCGCTTTTTCAAAATCCTGCCTGTCAAGCCCCATAGATATAACCGCCTGCACTTCGGGATTGTCAACGCCGACATAGCGCGGAGCTTGCTGTGTGCATCCGACTAAGACAATGCCTATCGCCGCTATGAGCGACTTTACTAATATATTTTTTTT
>JAIROK010000004.1 GCA_031257555.1 Campylobacteraceae bacterium
AGAATTGGAAAAAGAGTTTTTCAAAGGCATAATTTTGAAAATTGAAAATACAAGTGAAATAATTGGCTCTGTTCGCGCTTATGAAGAAGATGATCGTGTATATATAGGTAAACTCATGGTGCATCCGAAATATCAAAATAAAGGCTTTGGAACAAATTTGTTAAAGACGATAGAAACATATTACAAAGATAAAACATTTGAACTATTTACAAGCAATAAAAGCGATAAAAATATAATGTTATATAAAAGGAACGGATATAAAGAGTTTAAACGGAAAAAGTTGTCTAAAGAGTTGGAATTAATATATTTGGAAAAATAAAAAAGATAATCAAAAAAATAGAAATAAAAACAAACCAGAGGTATTTACAATCAAACGCTATGAACCCTCAAACATCGCTCTATTTGCTAACGCAATCTTAAAAAAAGCGTTATAATATAAACAAAATTATCGCGAAAAGGAATCGGGCAATGAGAAATGAAACCCAAATAGCGCGGCAAAAGAGTGTGAAATTGCTTTTTGCCACAATATTTCAAGATGCCGGCGAAGCGACAAGAGCGCTGGAAATAGCAAAATCGTTAATGAGGCACAAGCCGCAAAATTTGGACGTTAAAATAATATTTTTATCGCGCGGCAGCAAATTTGAAAGCGAAGCGGCAAAATCCGGTTTTGAGATTTACAAGGCAAAACCGCAGCTAAGCGGGGTCGGACTTCATCAAGATATGAAAATGAAACCCGGCGAACTCATAGGAGATCCGAAACTTGCTCTGGAGATACTAAAAGGAGAGATTGAGGCATATAAGGACATTAATCCCGATTTTGTTATTCACGGGTTTTGGCCTATCGGCGGTATTGCGAGAAGAATGCTCGAAAAAACGATTCCCGGGATCTGCTTTGTGCCGCTGCCGCTTACGGAATCTTTTTTGGACACCATTCAAGATATGCCAGAACAGATGAAACTCTCAAAAATTCTACTGTTTAAACTAAGAAATAAAATCATTCGGCGGATACCCAAAATAATCAAACTGCGCCTGCCGCTGTTAAGGCACAGTTATATCCGCAAAGCCGCACAAAAATTAGGCTGGAAAAAAGAGCCGCTTATCAATATATTTAGCATGCTGCGTCCGGATTTACTGCTGGTCAACGATCTGTATGAATACTATGCGCCGCACAAATTTCCCGATACCGTCCGCTTTACAGGTCCGCTGTTTGCCGATACGGATTTGAACGCGGCTGTTGCTCCCGCGATTTGCGACGTGTTTAAGCCAAAAAACGATAAGCTTAAAATTTTTTGTACGCTTGGCAGCTCCGGCACAAAAGAGCAGCTACTCGAAGTCGTAAAAGTATTTACCCAAGGCGCTGGTACGCAGTGGAACGCGGTGATCCTTTCGCCAAAATCCGTCTGCCCTGTCTGGGAAGCTCTGGCTGTCGCGAAAAACAAAGAGGGCATATACATAACGGACGCTTTTGTTCCGGCAAAAATAATCAACCAAATGGCAGACATCACAATATGTCATGGAGGGCAAGGAACGGTTCAAACGGCGCTTTACTCCGGCACACCCATCGTCGGAATCGCCACACAGCCGGAACAGCAGATGAATCTGGATCATATCGCATCTTATAATGCTGGCATAAGAATCCCCGTCAAACAATGGAGCGCACAAAAAATACAAGAAGCGGTAAAACTTATCGCCTCAAATGCGCAATACAAAAACAATGCCGCTAAACTTATGGCAAAGATAAAAGAGATAGACGGGAAACAAGAGTGTGCAAAAATGATTTGGGAGTTTATATCACAAAGGATTTAAAGAGTCAATTGCCATAGCCGTGTCTTATGAATTACATGGCTTTGACGCAAAACAGGCGAGTTGCCAAAATGTCACAAACAGCCGAAACGTTATGTGTAATTGGGGCTAAAATGGTTGACAAAAGCAAAGTATCTAAATAAAAATACGAAAATGGAGGAAAATTATGGATACAAAGTTTATATACAATTTTTTACAAGACTTAAATGACAATAATTCGCTGGACTGGATGAAAACCAATAAAAAATATTATGAACAAGCAAAAATGGAATGTGAAGACTTGATTCAGAAATTGATAAATGGAATAAATTTATTTGACAGCTCCATAAAAAATTTACCCGCAAAAGATTTCATATTTAGATTAAATAAAGATATGCGGTTTGGCAATTTGCCATACAATCCATCATTCAGGGCACATATTTCAAAATACGGAAAATTGCCGATTCCTGTGGGATATTTTATAAATATAAAACCCGGTAATATATTTTTGGGTGGAGGTTTATTTGCATCAATGTTTTCGGATGCGACAAAAAGCATTCGGGACTATATCGCAAAAAATACAAACAAATTTGAAAAAATATTAGAATTAGAGACATTCAAAAATAATTTTACAGTAGACGGCGAGAAATTAAAAAACGTTCCAAAAGAATATGATAAAGATCATAAACTTGCTGAATATTTAAAGCATAAATCATGGTTTATTGAATATAAACTCAAGGATAGTGTTTTTTTACAATCGGAAGAATTTATAAAAATATCGGTTGAATTATTTAAATATATGAAACCATTTAATGATTATTTGAATGATGCATTAAAAGATTTTAAAATGCCGGAAAGAAAATAATGAAGTACGCCCCAACTGCGCATAGCAGGAGTGTTTACGCTTTGCCGTCTTCATATCGGTTTTTATGTATTTGATTAAAAATATTAGGAGCATATCATGAATCTTTTTCAATCAATACATTTAGGATTTGCGAATGGCTGGTGGTTTGCAGTCATCTTTTTATCAGTAAATTTCAGTATGATTTTATATTATCCAAAACATTTTAAATCAAGAGTTTTGAAGCGTCCCCAATTTAACAATAAAATGCAAAAAATAACTTCCATTATTGGCTTTATTTTATTTCAAATTGTGATTTGGTATTCAGTTTTACTGCCGCTGCATCTTAATACTGCTTATTGCTATATCGGAATATGCATATTCTTATTTGGTTTATCCGGGTATATAAGGGCAATGTATGATTATGCAACAACCTCTCCTGATATACCTGTAACAAAAGGAATATACAAATTTTCACGCAATCCGCAACAAATCATGTCTGCTATATTATGGATAGGAGCAGGAATATCTACAGGTTCATATTTGATAATCACTTTTTGCATTTTACAATTGATATTGGCTTATTATGGATTTTTAGCGCAAGAACAAACTTGCATAAAAAAATACGGACAAAAATATATTAATTATATGAATAAAACTCGAAAATATATTTGATTGCAGAACTACACAAACATCGTATAACAGCTTTTCTTGTATAAATTGTCAAACTCTCCATATGACAGGTTATTGAAAAACCGCAATTTTATACAATGAAAATATGAAAAAATAGAGTATAGTTATAGCATAAACCTTCAAGGAGTGTTTTTATGAATAAAACAGCATTCGAATCGGAAACTATCTATATAAACGGAACTAAATTCAACAAAACAACCAATATTGAGTGGCAAAAACACCCAAAATTTGATGGGGTATTTACAAAATCTCTATTTTGCAGCAAAGATACTAATGGCAATTTTAGTGCAATGCTGGTAAAAATTGAACCAAACTGCGAGATAGGAAATCATATCCATGAGGGAAAAGCAGAATTACATGAAGTGATATACGGACAAGGTACTGCTTTGGTAAACAATAAGAGCATTTTCTACAAATCAGGGGTTATGTCTTTGATACCGGCTGATATTTCGCATAGTGTGAGGGCTGATAAGAGCGGTCTTATCTTGTTGGCAAAATTTACACCGCCTTTAAATTAAGATGATTTACCAAGCGACGATAAAAGCAAACTGCGAATTGTTAAAGATAGAGAATTCTTCATGCAGTTTTCCCATACATTTTCATAAAAGATTTTGCATAGGAAAAGTTATTTTTGGAGAAAAATATATAACGATAAATAATCGCGAAAAGAAAATTTCAAAAAATGAAATATTTATTATTCCGCCGTATATTGCACACTCTTGCAGAGCAAACGGGAGTATTGATTATTTGGTATTTTGTTTTGATTATAATAAATCAAGCGATACCGAAACATTATCGGAAGGGGCAAATTTCTTAAATATCAATTTAGATGAAATAACAAAACTAGTAAATAATACTTGCAATAATATTTTTATTAAAAATAACATTGTTGATTATCTAATACGATATTTGGAAGATAATTATAACTCTGATATAAAACTAAATTGGCTTGCAAATAAACTCGGATACAGCAAATACTATATCTTGCATTTATTTAAAGAAAAAGTGGGCATTAGCTTACATCAATATATTATTCAATTAAGAATAAAAAAAGCAAAACGAAAAAATAAGAGCAATAATTTATTGGGTATTGCATTAGAAAGCGGATTTTTTGACCGGAGTCATTTTATAAAAAATTTTAAAAAATATGAAGGAATAACACCAAAAGAATATTACAAATCGACAAAATAGAGTCCAATTTGGCTTTTAAAACTATTGATAAACGATATGATAAAAAGGGAGGTTTGCGATAAAATGGCTTGGATTTTTCTAATATTTGGCGGTATTTGCGAAATCGGATTTA
>JAIROK010000106.1 GCA_031257555.1 Campylobacteraceae bacterium
GCCAGATATACGCTGTGCTGAAAGATGTTGACATCTATTGCCTTATTGTTCAAAGCCAAATTCGGCTGAACATAATCGCTGAACTCTTTATACTCAAAAGAGTAACCTTTTGCCTCAAGTGCAGGCGCGATAGCCTCTTTAAACAGGTCTATATATGGTCCGGGCGAACCTCCTACGATTATTTTTTGAGCAAAAACAACTTGTGTTAAAGCTAACAATATAACAACTAAAACAGATAACTTACGTTTGAGCATTGTTATCTCCTCCTGATAAAAAAATTTAAAAAACTTTGGAACTATATCACAACAAAATTATAATGTCAAGTATTATTATAGACTTAGTATACATTAACGATGCTCTCGATGTTTCATTGCCTTATATTCATTTAATACTGTTAGTTTAATAACACTATATATTAGTTTAGCGATATTAATACGTCATAAAACCAAGAAAATTTATAGGTTTTGATTGAAATAAAAATGTTTATGTCAAAATTATTTATATTTTTGGAGCATTTTTTGTGTAGTTTGGTGTAGATTGAGGAACACATTAGTTGAAAAATTCCCAACTGTGTTTTTGGTTAAAGCATTAATTTTATTTTTGAGATTTTTTCTTGAGTATTTTTGATTTAAAGCAAGAGCTCTAAGGTTGCTTATGTAATTGTTGCTATACATATCATTTATTCTTATGTATTCAATCGATAATTTTCAGTTGTATAGTATTTGTAATTATGAAGTGGTACCTGAGGTCGGACTCGAACCGACACGATATCGCTACCACCAGATTTTGAGTCTGGCGTGTCTACCAATTTCACCACTCAGGCATTTGCAAAAAAATGGAAATGAAAATATATAAAAAAAAAGCTTAAGAACAAATTGTTCCTAAGCCTAATTGTAAAGATTAAGAAGCTAAATTATTTTGATTTAGCTACGCTTTCTTTTAATTTTTTACCGACTTTAAATTTAACGGCTTTAGTTGCAGGAACATCAACAACTTTATCAGTACCTGGAACTCTGGCTTTTCTGGCAGCGCGTGTAGCCACACTGAAAGTTCCAAATCCGATAAAACTTACGCTTTCACCTTTTGTAAGTGCACTTGCGATAACTTCAAGAGCAGCGTCAACTGCTTTTTGGGTATCTTTCTTGGAAAGACCTGCTTTTTCCGAAACTGCTTGAATAAACTCAACTTTGCTCATTTTTTATCCTTAAAAAAAGAAATATTCTTCCATTTTACAATTTTTTTTTGTAAAAGACAATATTTTTTTCTAAAAAAATATAAGAAAATGCGAAAAAATGGGCTATTTGATTATTTTTTCACGCTTTTAAAGATTTTTTAGATATTTTTTTAAGTAATTTTTTAGAAAATAACTTTAAAAAAATATACTATTTTGTATAATAAAATTGGTTGTAAAATAAATATTGGATATAATTTAAAATTCGAAAATATAAGGATATATCATTTTTAAAGAAGTTTTGTTAATTTTATTCGGTGCTTTTTTGGTTTTTTTAGGTATTGCTACTATAGCTATAGATACATCCTTGGTTGGTGTTTACGGCAACATTATAGGAGTTTGGAACAGAAATACTTTTGGCTTGTTTGCTTATTTGTATCCGTTTTTGCTTGTAGTACCGCTGTATCTATTTTACAAATATCCTAAGATAGACATAAGAAAGATTGAAATTTTTTTAGCTTTGGTTCTGTTTTTCATGACTGTTTTAATGCTTCAAGCATCTGTTATTGCAAGTGAGACGGCAAGAGGGAAGCTCGGGTTTTCTATAGTAGATATTTTAAGTGCATTTATAGGAACATTTGGCGTTTGGGTTTTTATTGTAACTGTTATAATGCTCTCTTTTAGTGTGATGTTTAATTTAGAATTTGAAAATATAATATTATTTATAAAAAATATAATTAAAAAAGCCAGCAGTACATATGCGCTAAAGCGTGAAGAGAAAAAAGAGCTGGAAGAAAATATGTTTTTTCCAGATAGTGTTGTAACAAAGCTCGACAATCCGACATTTCTTAGAAAACCGCCGAAAAAGATAAATCTTAAAAATCAAGAAGCTGAAAGCAGCGATTTTGCTGTTACTCCTAAAATCATAGATGATGAAGTTGAGAGTGATGAGCATGAACACCATTCAAAAGTTGAGATTTTAAATGAGATTGCCGAAAACAAACAGCTTTTGTTGCAAATCGAACAAGGCACTGTGGAAAAACCAAAAGATTATCGTCTGCCGCCATTGAATTTTCTTGTTGACCCGCCCAAAAAAGTCACTCACATAAATGAGAGTGAGATAGATAGAAAAATTTCGGATTTGCTTGATAAGTTAAGACGTTTTAAAATTGACGGTGATGTTGTAAGAACTTATGCAGGACCTGTAGTTACGACATTTGAATTTAAGCCTGCTCCGCATGTAAAAGTTTCAAAAATACTTACGTTGCAAGATGATTTGGCAATGGCGTTAATGGCACAGACTATCCGTTTGCAAGCACCTGTTCCTGGTAAAGACGTCATAGGTATCGAGATACCAAATAAACATATAGAGACTATATATCTAAAAGAGGTATTAGAAAGTGAGATATTTAAAAAATCATTCTCTCCTCTTACTATAGCCCTTGGAAAAGATATAGTAGGCAGTCCTTTCGTAACAGACCTCAAAAAATTGCCGCATCTTTTGATAGCTGGAACTACAGGAAGCGGTAAAAGCGTTGGTATAAATGCAATGCTGCTTTCTCTTTTATATAGAAATTCACCCGATACTCTGCGTCTTTTGATGATAGATCCCAAAATGCTCGAATTTTCCATATATAACGATATACCGCATCTTTTAACGCCCGTTATCACCCAATCCAAGCAAGCTATAGTTGCACTTTCAAATATGGTAGTTGAAATGGAGAGGCGATATAAGATAATGAGTCACTCAAAGACCAAAAATATAGAAAGTTACAATGAAAAAGCGAAACAAGATGGCAGCGAATTGATGCCTTATATCGTGATTATCATAGATGAGCTGGCGGATTTGATGATGACAAGCGGTAAAGATGTGGAAGTTTATATAGCAAGACTTGCTCAAATGGCAAGAGCAAGCGGAATCCATTTGATAGTAGCTACGCAACGCCCTTCCGTTGATGTTGTAACAGGGCTTATCAAAGCAAATCTTCCGTCTCGCATAAGCTATAAAGTAGGACAAAGGATAGACAGTAAAGTCATACTTGATACTCAAGGAGCTGAATCGCTTTTAGGACGCGGAGATATGCTTTTTACGCCTCCTGGAATGAGTGGGGTTATAAGACTTCATGCACCATATATAAGCGAACGTGAAATAGAGCTCGTTGTAGAACATTTAAAAGAGCAGCGTCCTACTAATTATGATAACAATTTTTTGAAAGACAACAGTGAAACAAACAGTTCTTATAGTGGCAATGGAGACTCTTTTGAAGATGGTGAGATAGATGAATTGTTTGAAGATGCTAAACGTATAGTTTTGACAGAGCAAAAGACTTCCATCAGTTATATTCAAAGAAGACTTCAAATAGGTTACAATCGTGCGGCAAGGATAGTAGAGCAGCTTGAAAATATGGGTGTTCTAACGCCTCCTAACAACAAAGGTCAAAGAGATATAGTAGTTTAACAAAAAAGAAATCTTAATGATACGTCAGTATTGTTAAATTAATTTTAATAAATTACTATGTAAAAAAGATTTATTAGATAAAATTTACTTTTGTAATCCATATTTTAAAAGAGGAATTGTTATGAGCGATTTTTTAAAAGAGTACAGAGCGATTGAAGAGCAAAGGAGCAAAGAGGGCATTCCGCCGCTGCCTTTAAATGCAAAACAGACTGCGGAACTTATTTTGTTATTAAAAAATGAGGACAAAGAGAGCAAATTTTTATTAGAACTTTTAGAAAACAGAATACTGCCCGGAGTTGATGAAGCGGCATACGCAAAAGCGGCATATTTAAGCGAAATAATAGAAGGCAAAGCAGAGTGTACCTCCATCTCAAAGCTTCATGCGATAAAGATTTTAGGGACTATGCTCGGAGGTTACAATGTAGCGCCTTTGGTGAAGGCTCTCTCAAGTAAAGATGAAAACATAGCCCGTGCCGCAAGTGATGAGCTTAAACATATCATTTTGGTTTATGATGCATTTGAAGATATAGAAAAACTCTCAAAAACAAATAAATTTGCCAAAGACGTTTTGCTCTCATGGGCAAACGCCGAATGGTTTACCTCCAAAGAGCCGCTTGCTAAAAATATAAAACTTGCCGTTTTAAAGGTAAACGGAGAGACAAATACAGACGATTTGAGTCCTGCAAGCGAAGCGTTTACAAGAAGCGATATCCCGCTTCATGCAAATGCCATGCTCAACAAAAAGATGCCGGAGGCTTTAAAACAGATAAAAGAGCTGCAAGAAAAAGGATACGAGGTTGCTTATGTGGGCGATGTCGTAGGAACGGGCAGCAGCAGGAAGTCGGGCATTAACTCCATACAATGGCACATAGGAAGAGACATACCTTTTGTTCCCAACAAAAGAACGGGTGGCGTTATACTCGGAAGCACCATCGCGCCTATATTTTTCAATACCGCAGAAGACAGCGGAGCATTGCCCATAGAGGTGAATGTAGACGGCTTAAAAACAGGAGATATTATAGAAGTACTGCCTTATGAGGGTAAATTATTAAAAGACGGCGAAGTTATAGCTGCTTTCAACTTAGAACCCAACACTATCGCAGACGAATACCAAGCCGGCGGCAGGATACCGCTTATCATAGGGCGCGGATTGACCCTTAAAGCCAGAACCGCTTTGGGATTGGAGGCTGAAAATATCTTCACGAAACCAATTCAGCCAAAAGATGATGAAACCAAAGGCTATACGCAAGCGCAAAAGATAGTAGGCAACGCATGCGGCTTAAAAGGCGTAAGAGCCGGAATGTACATAGAACCGCTTACGCTTACTGTGGGTTCGCAAGACACTACGGGTCCCATGACAAGAGACGAGATAAAAGAACTTTCTGCTCTTGGGTTTGGCGCTGATTTTGTATTGCAAAGCTTTTGTCACACGGCGGCTTATCCGAAACCAAGCGATGTAACGCTTCACCGCACGCTCCCAAATTTCATCTCGTCAAGAAAAGGCGTGAGCCTAAAAGCAGGCGATGGCGTGATACACTCATGGCTAAACAGAATGGTACTTCCGGATACTGTAGGAACCGGCGGAGACAGCCATACAAGATTTCCTATCGGCATTTCATTTCCGGCAGGTTCCGGACTTGTCGCATTTGCGGCAGTTACGGGATTTATGCCTTTAAATATGCCCGAATCCGTACTTGTTAGATTTAAAGGAAAACTTCAAGAGGGCATTACTCTTAGGGATTTAGTGAATGCCATACCGTATTATGCGATAAAACAAGGATTGCTCACCGTTCCTAAGAAAAATAAGAAAAATATATTTGCAGGGAAGATTTTAGAGATAGAGGGTCTGCCCGATATGAAAGTAGAGCAGGCGTTTGAACTTTCCGA
>JAIROK010000114.1 GCA_031257555.1 Campylobacteraceae bacterium
AGAGCTAAACCAAATAATCCTAAAGCCGACGGATCAGGCTGTTTGGAAGTAATCTCTAAAATACTTGAATCATTCTTCATGTTTGTTCCTTATACTGAGATACTTTTATTGTAGAAAGAAGGAGTAAACTTTTTTGAAATAATTAGAATATTCAAATAAAAAACATATTTTGGGTTACTGGAATACACAGCTAATGACTGCTATGTTTGTTTGGGTATATTTAATTAAATTTTTGATTTAACTTTCCATTTTAATGTTTGATTTGCAAACATGGGGACTACATCGTCATAACTTGACGGAACAATCCACTCTTTTTTTTCTAATGTTATCTTTTTTTTACTCGGAGTTAGTTTGTACATGTTTTTAGCATTGTTGCTAACAAACGCTTGAAGGTTTGTTAGTTTGTTATGTTTTTCAAAAAGTTCTGCTAATGCACTTAGGGCAATCGGTGCGCTAAAAACTCCTGCAGCACAACCACAGCACTCTTTTTTATCTATAGTATGAGGTGCGGAATCACTGCCAAACATTACTTTTTTATTCGCATTTAGTGCAAGTTTTAGCAAAGCTTCCCTATCCTCATATCTTTTTGCTATGGGTTTGCAAAACAGATGCGGATTCAAAAGTCCGCCGACCACATCATCAAGCGTTATTAAAAGGTGATGCAAAGTGATTGTTGCATAAAGGTTTTCATATCTTTCCAAAAGTTCCGTACTTGCTTGTGTTGTGATATGTTCCATTATGATGGTAAGTTTTGGAAATGATGTAGCAAGCTGTTCGTAAATCACACCAAACTCTTTTTCTCTATCCATTACAAAACCATTCGTTTCACCGTGTACGCAAAGCGGGATATCAAGTTCACTCATTGCTTCAAATATGAGTGCTAATTTTTTTGTATCTATTTGTTCAACGCCGCCTTCAGAGTTGGTAGTAACTCCGTTCGGATAAAGTTTGATAGCTGCAATATGTGGTTTTGCTTTTTCTAAAAAATCCGCCGTATAATCACTTTTGAAAAAAAGAGTCATATAGGGCTTAAAATCATTATCGTTAGCAGCATCTAAAATGCGTTTTTTATAGGACAAAAGAGATTCGATATTAGTTATAGGTGGCACAAGATTTGGCATGACAAGCGCTCCTGCAAACTCTTGTGCACTAAACTTTGCAATATTTTTTAGCATCTCACCATCGCGCAAATGCAAATGCATATCAAGTGGTGAGTTTAAGGTCAACTCCATAAAATCTGCCTTTAAATAGCGTCTTCGCCGTTTTCGTCTGTTCTGATACGTATAACCTCTTCAACGGTACTGACAAAAATTTTACCATCTCCTATCTTACCTGTTTTTGCAACTTTCGCTATTGATTCTACAACAGTTTTTAAGTCATCATCTTTTACGATGACTTCTATTTTGATTTTAGGTAAAAAATCTACAATATATTCAGCACCCCTGTAAAGCTCGGAGTGTCCTTGCTGTCTTCCGTAGCCTTTTACCTCGCTAACCGTCATGCCTGATATTTCAAGCTCATTTAAAACATCTTTGACATCGTCAAGTTTAAATGGCTTTATGATTGCTTCAACTTTTTTCATGTTTACTCCTCATGCTTATTTTACATATGTTTTTATTATTATCTGCGGATCTATCGGCTTATTATTTGCATCTACGGCACTATTTTCTATCTTTTTAACTACATTCATACCATCTATCACTTCACCAAAAATCGTATGACGTCCATTTAACCAGGGTGCCAAAACCGTTGTTATGAAAAATTGACTTTTATTTGTATTTTTACCGGAATTCGCCATAGCCAAAAGTCCTTTTTTCTCAAATAACGTATATGGCGAAACCTCATCTTCAAAAGGTTTATCCCAAATACTTGTTCCACCCATACCACTGCCTGTTGGATCGCCGCCTTGTATCATAAAATTTTTAATAACACGGTGAAAAATAACACCATCATAATATCCGCTTTCTGCCAAAGATATAAAATTTTCACAAGCTTTTGGGGCTACTTGCGTATAAAGCTTGAGAGTGATATTTCCACTGTTTGTTTCCAAAACAACAATCTTCTCCTCGCTATTTTCAGCATTTGCATATAAAAACAAAATACACAAATAAAGTATTGCTCTGCGAAACATTTTTGACTCCAAAAATAAAATAGATATTTATAATAACATTATTGCACAAAAAAATATTTTAAATAGAGATAATATAGATATTTTTGAGAGTATTTGATGTAAATTTATAAAATACAAAACCTCCCTTTAAAAAAAGAGAGGTTTTGAAACTATTTTTCAATGATAGTTCTTGAGCCGTCTGCATGCTCAATAATGATTGTTTCGCTTCCATAATCTTTTCTATTTACATAACTGTGATTTTTTGGTTTATGGTGTGGAAAATTGTATTTTTGAGCTTTAACGATATGTGTTGTTTGAGGTGGTTTGATGTATTGAACAGGTTGACTTGGTTGAATATATTGAATTGGCTGTTGAGTGTAATGTGTATTTTTTCCAGCCAATAAAGACGGAAGCAGTAAAGCCGCGCCTACTCCTATCAAAATACCTTGCTCTTTTTTGCCCCATGCATTTGCATTTACTGCGCTAAGCATTGTTATAAGCGAAATTATCGCTGCTGTTTTTATAACTTTCATATTCTTCTCCTTAATTTAAAGAATTGATTTTAAAATATTAAATCAAAACAATCAATCAAATGTAAATAAACACAAATAGCATGCTTTGAAATAATCTAAAAAACTATTCCGATGCATCAGAAATTTTCGGATAAAAGAACATTATCTCCTTTTCGGTAAATATGCGCTCTTTATCATCTACAGCATATGCTCGCACTTTTATTAGTTGTGGTTTGCCTTCATTTGCTTTTAATGATGAGCCTATTTTTGTATTTAACACAACTATCTTTTTGCTTTTTTCACCTGAACGCAATTTAAAAGGCTCTTTTGGAAGAGTTATGCCTACATCGTCATTTAATGTTTCAAAATAATATTCATGTTCTTTCGAATCTGTATTTTGAAATAAAAATGTATAAGCATTTTCAATCGCATTGTGATTATTTGAGATACTGAAAAGTTGTGAGCCTCTATTTATATCCAAAAGCATATGCTCTTTTTTCGTACTCATAAACAAGAGTGCACATACGGCTATTGTTAAAACGACGCTGTAAGCCACTGTTCTAAAACGGATAAATTTTACTTTGCTGCCGTTTTGTATTGCATTTGGACTTGTCCATGATATGAGTGAAGGTTTGCCAAACCTACTCATGATTTTTGTGCAAGCATCCGTACACTCAAGGCAATTTATACATTCAAGCTGCATTCCGGCTCTTATATCTATGTGCGCAGGACAGATTTTGACGCAAGCATTACAGCCTATACATTCTCCCATACCGCTTTCAGCTTTGTCGCGCAATTTATTGTGATTTTTATCATAAATCTCTCCGCCAAGCTTTTCATTGTAAATAGTCTGTATCGTATCATCATCAAACATAGCAGATTGTATTCTTACATAAGGACAGACATAAGTACAAAATTTCTCTTTTAAAAATGCAGAAGCAGCAAGTATCAATATCGTAAATATAAACAGCATTACAAATACCAATTTATGCTCATTGGGGTCTTTTATGTACACAAAAAAGTCTTCCGGCGGGATAAAATACCACAATAAATTTGAAGCTGCAATCAGAGCGAAGAGAGTAAAAACCAAAAGTGCAGTAATTTGGCTAAACCATCTGTTTGTTATCTCTTGTTGTTTATTTTCAATGCTTTTGTACAAACGGAAAATTTTTGTCTGCAAAAAATCCCTATAAACATATCTGAATATAGTTTGAGGACATGCCCAGCCACACCAAACGCGTCCGCCAAGCGTTGTTATAAAAAATATTCCCAAAAAAAGGATAATAAGCAAAAATGGAATTAAATATAGTTCTTGCATATCAAATGATGTAAACAGCAGATGAAATTGCTTTTTGTCAAAACTCATCAAAAAAAAGTGCTTACCTTCTATCGTTATCCACGGCAAAACCAAAGAAAACATGGTTATAAATGCAAACAATATATGCCGCTTTTTGCCGTATGTCATATGCGTTATGGTTTTTTGAGTCATTTTTATTCCTTAAGTTTTTAGATTTGCACTATTAAAGCGCACTCTTTTTGCGAATTTTCACCGCTTTGGCGCGCCGTTAGTTTATCTATTTTTTTATTGTCATGTTTTGGCAGCGTTTTTTTAATTGCCGCTAACTCTTTCAATTCTCTTGAATTTATATAATCTTTCAAAGAACTGCGGCTAAATCCAAACTCTTTTGCTATATAATTTACCGATATACCCTCTTCTAACATGCTGACTATTTGAGCTCTGTTGTTGTCAAATTTTGACCTTGACATTCTGCCTTTAGGGCGTCCTGCATGTATCTCTTTTGCAGGATTTAGATTTGATTCGCGCTGTTTTGCCAAAAGTTCCAAAACGTTAAAAAGCGGCGTTTGGTTGGAGATAATAAATCGTTTATTGCAAATATGAAGCGTTATATTTCGGCGGAGCAAACACTCAAATATCTTAACTAGTTCGTCTATTTTATTTGTAAGCGACCACAGATCATAAATAAGCACGGTATCGTTTGGCTTCAAAGAGCGTAAAAATCCTCTGAACCACTTGCGCTCTTCTAAAACCTTTTCGCCCAAAGAGTTGTCTATCTCTGTGGCTTGTATGCCAAATCCGTTAGCAAGGGCATATTTTAAAATATGTTTTTGTTGTGTCGATATATTTTCTTCACAATTTTTATTTTTCAGCAGCATGATAGCCACAAATTGTCCTTGCCGTTTTCAAAGTTAATAAAATTGGTATAGTATAACTATTATGGCGTAAAAAGTCAATAAAAAAATTTATATTTTCGTCAATATTTTATGATACGATCCAAAGTTGCAATTTATCGCGCTTTTTGATACAATACCGCCTCAAACCGTTTTTAGCGGAATTTTAACGAAAGGCGGTGATAAGGATGCCCGGAATCAAGGTTCATCCGAATGAGTCTTTCGAAGAAGCGTACAGAAAGTTTAAAAAGCAAGTTGACAGGAATTTGGTAGTTACCGAAGTCAGAGCCAGAAAACACTTTGAAACGAAAACTGAAAAACGCAAAAAGCAAAAAATCAGCGCTCGCAAAAAGATGCTCAAAAAACTTTACATGCTGCGCAGATACGAGTCAAGACTCTAATCACGCAATAGCTAAGGGTTTATCCCTTGGCTATTTTCATCTTCTCTAAATTTTTTTATTCT
>JAIROK010000055.1 GCA_031257555.1 Campylobacteraceae bacterium
CTGAAATTAACCGAAATACTCAAAAAAATAGACAAAAGCATTATTGTCGTTTCACATGATAAAGAGTTTGTAGAGTCTGTAGTAGACAAGATATACAAAATCTCTCCAAGCGGACTAAAACGCATGCAAAACTCCGATACGGAGTACGTTCACGCTCATGACGGACTCCCGCCGCATACGCACCCGCATGAGCATTAAATTATCTTTATTATTACAGTTTGTCAAACGGCGAATGGTGGCTGGTTAATGAAGAGTTACCAGATCTAACCAATATGACTGGAGGCAAATCTATAGCTATAGCAATAAGCAATAAAATTAAATTGCTTGATGGCAAACAACTTTTATTAGATCGCAATGAAGGTGGTCGGTTAGTTGGAATACAAATGATTGATACTTAATAAAACTGTGAATATTAAAAAGGGGGTTAAGTTCATTGTGGCAATATCAATACATGTTTTTTGAATTTGTAATAGTTTTTATTTAAAAGATGGATATAGTAAAAAAATATAATTAATATTATAAATTTAATTATTTATTATAGTAAAATTTTATTGTTAAAGTAGATTCAAATCAGATATATTTGGTAAATGCGGGGCTAAAAAGCCCCGAACATTTTTATGGTTCCAAATTTGCCAAATAATCTATTTCGTTTTTCTTTACAATCCTTATAAAGTTTGTGCTTCCCTCAACTCCCGCAGGATAGCCTGCTGTTAATATGTAAGTATGTTCCTGGTCAATCCATCCTTCTTTAAGAGCATTTTTAAATGTGTTTGCAAGCATTCCGTTTAGAGTTGATTTTTCTATGACAAGTATCGGTTCAATTCCCCATGCAATCGTAAGCGAACGCGCTACTCTCTCATCATGGCATACTGCGTAAATATCATTTTTTATCCTGTAGCGTGCCATTTTTTTAGCTGATTTGCCCGATCCCGTGATGGAAATAAGGGCTTTTATATCAAGTCTTTGAGCTAATATTCCTGTTGATGAGGCTATCACATCGGTTTCATCAAAGAAAGCTACATTTGAAAATTTATTGTAATTGTAAATTTTTTCAGTCTCTTTTATCGTATTTGACATGGTTTGTACTGCATGTATAGGGTTTTTGCCTATGGCGCTCTCTTCTGATAGCATTACAGCATCTGTTCCATCAAGTACCGCATTTGCAACATCGCTTATCTCTGCGCGCGTTGCAGTCTCTTTTTCAGTCATAGAAAGAAGCATTTGTGTTGCCGTTATTATAGGTTTTGAAGCAGCATTGGCTTTTTTTATGATACTTTTTTGAATGCTTGGTACTTTATAATAAGGCACCTCTATACCTAAATCTCCCCGCGCAACCATCAAGCCATCGCTTGCTTCCAATATCTCGTCTACATTTTCGACCGCATCAAATTTTTCTATTTTAGCAAAGATATGCGCGTTGCCACCATTTTGTTTAAGCAGCTCCTTAGCATATAAAATATCCTCTTTTCTTTGTACAAATGATATAGCTATAAAATCTACTTGATGCTTTACGCCCCAAACCAAATCATTTTTATCTTTTTCGGTGATGACATCTATATTTATTTTTGTATTAGGAAAATTTACACCTTTATTTGATGACAGTTTGCCGAAATTGTGTACTTGTGCAGTGATAAAATCATCATTTATATCAACTACTTTTGTTTGAATATTACCATCATATAAATAGATAAGTTCACCGACTTTTAAAAGGCTTAAAATTTGAGGTTGATTAATGTTGAGCCTATAGCGTCCTTCGGCGATTTTTTCGCCTTCTATTGGCTTTATATGAAATTCTATCAAGTCATCTTGTTGTAATTCGAAATCATATTTTAGTTTTCCGACTCTTATCTTCGGACCGCATAAATCCTGCAAAATCCCAACTCTTTTACCAACTCTTTTTTCAGCTTCTTTGATATTGTTAAAAGTTTGTGAGTGGTATTCGTGTGAGCCGTGGCTGAAATTTAAGCGAAAAACATTAACTCCTGCTCTTATTAAACCTTCTAATATATCTACAGAGTCGCTTGATGGTCCTACGGTAGCTAAAATTTTTGTTTTTTTTTCCATGGTTATCCTTTTCAAAATATAATACTATTTTTTAATTGCGTAATTATTTCCAATAAATACAAAAATAGCAATAAAATGCTACTTAAAATATCTATTTACAGGCTTTTTTGAAAGAGCATTAAAGTTTTGTCTGAAGTTTTTTTGTCGAACATAAAAATAGGAATAACTTTTTTTAAATGCAAAGATTTTAGTTTTTGAAAATACTCCAAAGGATAAAAATATTGCCCAATAACTGCTTGTTCTTTTTTGTAATATCCATCGTTTTGTTCAAAAAGTGTAAATTTTGTAGAGAGTTTTTTGTTTTTAAAATTTGCTTCTATCGCTAAAAAACGGCTATCTTCTTCTTTTATGAGTAATCCTTCAGCTACATTTGCAAATCCATGCAATGTGTTTATGTCAGCTAAAAAATACCCTTTTGGCGTAAGTCTTGAAGATATCTCGTCTAAAATTTCATTTAACTCTTTTTGATTTAAATAGTTTAAAACATCAGCTGCGGCTATTATAAGTTCAAACTTATCTTCCAATTCTTTTATATCTTTTTGATAAGCTTTTACGTTTTTTGAAAGTGCTTTTTCAACCATATCTAAACTCAAATCAATACCTATTGCTTTGTGATTACACTCTTTTAACCTTTCTAAAAGTCTGCCGTTTCCGCAACCAAAATCCAAAATATTTTTAGGGTTTAAAGAGTTTATGATTTGTAGGTATTTGTTATAAAGCCTCTCATAGTCTTGATAAAATCCTATAAGAGGCTCTATTTTTGCATATAAATTGAGTGAAGTTTCCTTATTCATCTACCAAATCTGAGATGAATTTTTTCTCGTCGAAATTTGCTTTTAAATGCTCACAGACTGTTTTAGCATCACGTTCGGCATTGCCGAGGCAGCTTGTAGCGCCCGGACTTGGCGTCATATTGAAAATTATTCCGGTACCCGGATTTATGCTCGCTTCTCCAAGCATCAATTTTAATTCCGTTTTATTTAAAACTTGAGGTCTCACGCCGCCAAAGCCTTTGGCATATTTGATATCTTCAAGCTTTAAAGACGGCACAAGGCGTTTTATATCTTTTAAAAAGGCTCGCTTGTTTAACAGCGGTACCTCATAAACAAAATTTCTAAAAACATAATTTCTAATATCTTTATCTTTGAATAAATCAAAAAGGATTTTGATGATTTTTCCATCGAGATTTAGCGTTTTCAAAAAGTCGGGTACGGTTGAGAGTCCATGAAATCTCTCAAGCAAAGGAAGCGCTAAAGCGGTTGGTCCAAATCTTGTAGCCATATCCAAAAGTACATCAGGGTCGCCGTGCAAAGCCGCAAATGGAAGTTTTGGGTTTTGTACCATATAGACTTTACCCTTTAAAAAGTGTCCTTTGGTGGTATAGTAACTTCCCGCTATCGGAAAACATCCAAACTCTTTTCCGTGTCCCATGGAGTGCGCCAAATACAAAGAGTGTCCGCCTGCATCAACTACTACAAAATCAGCCGTAAACAAATCGCCTTTTTTCGTCATCAGTACATGTTCTTTGCCAAGCTGTTTTATATTTGTAACTTCGGAATTTAAAAATATATCAAACTGTTTATTTTCTACTTTTTGTGCATTATCAGCAAGACTTTGCGTCATGGCTCCGTAGTCAACGGTAGAGTATTGGTCTAAAACGCCAACGCCAACTATATCTTCAGGACGCTCATTGCCATTTTCATCAAATACGATATTAGGTTCAATCTCTTTTAATCTCTCTTTATCGTAAACTTCAAGATATGGGAACAGTTCTTTGAACTCCTCATATCTTTTTTTCATATACTCTACTTCCTTTTCGCCGATACCTACAGCCATCTTTTGATGCGCAAACATAAATTTATTTTCATATCCGTGTTGAAGACAATAGCGTCTTACCATATTTGCCGTGCGTTTTACCTGCGTTGCTTTGGCAAGCGTATAGTTTGTCTCTATATCGCCCGTGTGTATCGTCTGCGAATTGCCTTTTCCGCTTGAGCTAAGCGTGGCTAAAGCGTCATATTTCTCAAGAAGCGCTACAGATTTTATGTCAGAGTATTTGGCAAGCGTGTAAAATAACGCGGAACCGGAAATCCCTCCGCCGACAATAACAACATCATAATGCTTTTCCGTCATTTTTATTCCTTGTTTTTAAGTATAAATAAGCACCAAAAAAAATAACCTGATTTAACCATCTTTTACGTAAATATTAGCTTATTTTTTTTTATAATTTTTTCTAAATATATTAATTTAAAAATCGGAGCAAGAATTTGGAAAGCAAATTTTGTTTTATCGCTTGATTTATAGTTTTTCATCTGCAAAATGTAATCTTTGCCGTTTAAACATGAAAGTTTTAATCTCTATTTTTGCAAAAATTTATAAATTTTTTAACCACGCTGCACGCGTAAGGCGTTTGGCAAACATTTCTCAAAACTATAGAGACATTGCTGATATCGTCAGCTTGTTCGGCAATATACTCTTTTATAATATTTTCAT
>JAIROK010000079.1 GCA_031257555.1 Campylobacteraceae bacterium
CATTCCATCATAGGCGACCCGATTTATGGAGTGAACGCTAAAACGGCGGCGTTATATTTGGATGGAAAGTTGAGTTTTGAAGAGAGGGTGAGGCTGTGCAAAGCATCAAGAGTGTTGCTCCATGCGCAAACGCTTTCATTTAAATACAAAGACATTGAGTACAATTTGAGTTCAAACTACGATACGGCTCTGGAGTTTGAAAAGATATTTGTAAAGGAGAATCTATGAAAAGAGGAGTTATTTTTGACAAGCAGGAGTTGTTTCCAAGCAAGGTAATTTGTGTAGGCAGAAACTATAAAGAGCATATAGAAGAGCTTAAAAATGAGACGCCTTCATCTATGGTGCTTTTTTTAAAGCCAAACTCTTCCATATCAAGAGAGCTTTATTGTATAAGCGAAGATTGTCATTATGAGTGCGAAATCTCTTTTTTGATTAGAGGCGGTAAAATTGTCGCTGCGGCTCTTGGGTTTGACCTTACGAAAAGAGAGCTTCAAAGCGCGCTTAAAAATAAAGGATTGCCTTGGGAGAGGGCAAAAGCATTTGACAATGCCGCTGTTTTCGGAGAGTTTGTTGCTGTGCATGAGGCGGATACTTTAAATTTTGAACTTTTTATCAATGGCAAATTGAAGCAAAAAGGTTTTACGGAAGATATGATTTATAAACCTTTGGAGATTTTAGAAGAGATAGGCAGTTTTATGAGTTTAATAGACGATGATATAGTAATGAGCGGCACTCCAAGCGGAGTAGGGCAGTATAAAGAGAATGATATATTTCACGCCAAGTTGTTTCAAGTGGATAAGTTAATCAAAGAATATACTTGGATAAGCAAAAAATCGGATAAGGCTTAAAGTAAATTTTGTTGCATTTGCAAAAAGTGCTTGTATGATGCAAGCTGCTACATTGAAAATTTGAGTTTAATACCGCGTGTATTTAAGCACAAAACGGTGCAATCAGGAAAAATAGAGCTTTGGACATGTCAAGCTGATGCGTTTAAAAGTATCACCGTTTTTCTATGCCGGTTTTTGCAAATAATCATCGATGTAAATATTGCATTGAAATAAATTGACAAATGTTTCACGTGAAACATTAGATATTGGCTGAACCGACAGGTTTTTTGTTAAAATGTTGCTGTTATTTTGGGTTTTTCGAGTAAAGTAATGGCAATGGAGTGAGAGATACCGCTATTTTTAATTTGCAAGTTGTCAAAAAGTTGAACTGATGTAAGCGTTGTATTGAAATATAGCTATAATTATGTAGATCTGCAAATTGGTCTAAGTTGAACCAACACAAATGTTGTATTGAAATAGTCCAAAAAGAATTGAAACCCAATAAAAAATATAAGCAAAGGTTGTATTAAAATTTGTTACTTATGTCTATTGCAACCCAAACAGCCTTAGTAGAACCAACACAAGGGTTGTATCGAAATTCATAATAGTTTTTTGGAGGATTTAAGCCTGTTATGGTCGAACCAACACAAGGATTGTATTGAAATAGTGTAGGTGCAATGGGAATAGGGGGAGAAAAACTGTCGAATCGACACAAACGTTGTATCAAAATCCATCGTCACCTAATTTTTTTATAATGCTTCAAAAGTTGAACCAAAACAAGTGTTGCATTGAAATTTATCACTGTGCAAAGCTTTAATATAATCAAGATTTGTTGAACCGACATAAGCATTGTATTGAAATACCTTTTTCCTTGTCAGCCAAAATCGAATTTAACGCAAGTTTTGAAAGATTGTTTGAGGAGTATAGCTTACAACCAAAATACCATTTTGCAAATGCAAAATATTTTCTATCAATCACGCCATTTTTATAAAAATGAAATTCGCTCATCTGCAAAAATTGTCGGAGATTTCACTCATGGAAAAACTAAAGATGATTTAAATTGCACAAAAACAGCAAAATGCAACTGTCACTTGAAAAGTTTTTGGTTTTATTTTGGACAGTAGAGCAGGGCGGGAAGAGGTCAAAAAAGAGAAACTATCGCGCTATAAAATTTGCCTTTTTATCAGCCATCTTTGTCAAATACGACAGTTTGCTTTTTGATGATTTCTATTTTCTCGCATTTATACTTGTCGGCTTGCTAAAAACCCCACGGTTTTATCCATATTTTGACTGAAACATAGAGCAGGGCAGAAAGAGGTCAAAAAAGAGAAACTATCGCGCTATAAAATTTGCCTTTTTGCCCGTTATTTTTGTCAAATGCGGCAGTTTGCTTTGCCTATCGGCTTGCTAAAAACCTCACAGTTTTATCCATATTTTGACTAAAATAATGCAAAGATAAAGATAGTTTTGGCTTCACAAAACAAGAGGCATCACTCTTTTTGTTCATCTGAAAATATGATTTTTGCCATCCAGCCTATGCCGATAACCACTACTAACACTAAAAATACAATTTGTACTATATCAAGCCAGCCCATTCTCTCTCCTGTGTTTTAATTGTCCGCATGCGGCGCTTATGTCAAGTCCTTTGGATTGCCTTATGGTACAGAGCAATCCGTGTGAGTTTAAAAAATTTGCAAAAGCCGCAACATCTTTTTCGTCCGGTCTTTGAAATCCACTCCCAATATGAGGGTTAAAATAGATAAGATTGACCTTTGCTTTTATGCCGTTTAAAAGCTTTACCAATTTTTTCGCACTCTCAAGCGAATCATTCACATCTTTTATAACGAGATATTCAAATAAAACCCTTTTTCGCAAATCTATCGGAAAAGCTTTCACTGCTTCAATGATGGATTTGATATTGTAAGCTTTGTTTATCGGCATCAATTTTACTCTTGTTTCGTCGTCAACCGCGTGCAGCGATATAGCCAAAAGCGCTCCGATATC
>JAIROK010000007.1 GCA_031257555.1 Campylobacteraceae bacterium
TGAGCCCGACGAGCTACCGGACTGCTCTATCCCGCGACACGTTGTGGATGGGGAGGAGGGATTCGAACCCCCGAATGACTGGACCAAAACCAGTTGCCTTACCGCTTGGCGACACCCCAGCAAATAGTGCTTTTTTGGGCGAAAACACACATTTGAGGTCGGAATTATAGTAGCTTTTTAATTGTTTGTCAAGAACTAAAGGATATAATTCACATTTATTTTTGAGTTTTTAAAGGAATATAATGCTCTACAAAAGAGTGAGAGATGCTGTTGAGGATATAAGAAACGGCAAGATGGTTGTCATGGTAGACGATGAAGATAGAGAGAATGAAGGCGATTTGGTATACGCGTCAGCTTTTTCAACGCCTGAAAAAGTGAATTTTATGATAACACATGCAAAAGGACTTGTTTGTATGTGCGTTACTAATGTTATGGCAAAACGATTAAATTTAACTCCTATGGTTGAAAATAATGATTCTGCTCATGAGACAGCGTTTACTATTTCCGTAGATGCAAGAGCTGCAAAAACCGGAATATCTGCAATTGAACGCGATATGACGATAAAGATAATTGTAAATCCAAACAGTATCCCAAAAGATTTGGTTCGACCAGGGCATATTTTTCCCCTTATAGCAAAGGAGGGTGGCGTCTTGGTACGTACAGGGCATACGGAAGGTTCGATAGACTTATGCAGATTGGCTGGAGTAGGGGATAGTGCAGTTATTTGTGAGGTAGTGAAAGATGATGGGGATATGGCAAGGCGTGATGATTTAGACCTGTTTTGCAAAAAGCATGACATTAAAATGGTCTCTATCGCAGAACTTGTAAAATATCGTATGAAACACGAATCCTTGATACGCGAGCAAGGTAGAGAAAAAACAGAATTTTTAGGCGTTAAGACAGAAAAAATAGATTTTTTAGACCACTTAAATAACCATCATGCTGCTTTTATTTTTGGCAAAATATCTCAAAACTTTGCAGTTAAATTTCATAATGTTACAAAAGATATAGAGCTTTTGTCTTCAAGCAAAAAGTTTAATAGCCTAATTTCATCGATAGAATATCTCAAAAAAAATGGAGGGGTATTAATATTTTTAGATGTTGAAACGAAATTTACAGATAATATGAAAGAGTATGGCATAGGTGCTCAAATACTAAATTATCTTGGGGTCAGAAAGGTTACACTACTTTCTTCAAATGGCAGTCAAGAGTTTGTAGGCATTAAAGGCTTTGATCTTGATATCGAAAAAGAGGTTATTGTCTAAATCAAACTATGTAACAATTTTATATTTTTATATGCTAAAATTGTGCTTATCGATTTACTAAAAAGGATACAGGGTGGACTGTCAACAATTCAAGCTTGCGAATGAGTGGGATGAAGATGATTTTGATGATGACAATGATGATGATATTGAGGAAGATTACGAAGAAGAGTCAAATCAAGACGATGATGACTATAGTTATGATCAAGATGAGTACGACATAAATTACGATAACGATTATAATGAATAATTATATATTTTAAGTATGGTAAAAATATCTTACCATACTTAAAACTTTTTGGTTTTGATACAAAAGTCATACTTGTACTTCTTTATAAATTAAAATAAGTTTATTATTTCAGTTTTTATCCTATTCTTATTTGTCTGCACTGCCATCAATAACATATCTTTCAATGCCATCTTCAGAATTTTCTATCTTTTTGGCATTTTTAAACATTTCGCCAAATTTAAAATTTTTTACGGTAATTTTCTCAAATAAGTGTTTTGGAAATTCCCTGTATATCTGCGGTATCAACATGTATACAAAATTGCGTCCTATTGGTTCCATCATTTTGCTAGTTTTTGCAGAATATATAAATTCATCTAATGAAGCTGACTTTTCATTGACAATAAACTCTTTTATCGGACAAGACCAATACCAAGTATGAATTCCATTTGAGCCTTTACCTAAGCCAAATACTAAAGTAAGAGGATTGTCATAATTTCTTGCTATTTTACGAACAAAACTGTCTTGTTGATTGTCAAAAGGCTTACAAGAGTTTTGCTTTAGCGCCACATTTATCCATACAGCAGGAATAAGCACTATCTCATTTGGATTGATAGTTATTGTACCAAGTAAAGTATTATTATCAAATTGATAATCAAATTTATAATAGCTTGCAATAGGTTCTACGACTTCTTTTGTAGAATACTTCTTTTTGCTGTAATCCGTCTCTGTTGTGATAATTTGTTCAGGTGTTTTTTTCTAAAACAATATCTCCAAGTGTTGAATTATATTCCTCTGTATATGCTGGATTGAATCCGCCTATGCTTTTCACTGAAATGCTTTTTATATAATATGTTCCAGCCTCTATTGGCAAAGCAAAATAGTAGAGACCATATTTGCCCGACTTTGACAGAGTACCCAATCTTGAAGTACCATAATGAAATGAAAAGTTGTATGTGTTGTTGCTTCCAACTTTTGCCCAGTACATTGTTGATATACCCGTACCATAACTGGGCAGAATTACTATACTTTTACCATCATCTAAATTAGCTTCTATATTGGTTTTAGATGCGCAACCTGTCATTGCCAAAAGAATAAGGCATAGCAATATATGGTTATATGTAATATTTTTCATGATTGCACTCATTTGTTTATATCCTTCCAAGCATCTTTAGCATTATTATAGTTATCTACGATGCCTTTTCCGCTATTAAACATACTGCCTGCATTGCCAAAAGTTGTCAATAAAAGAGTTTGCATTATTGGCTGTTCCCCATGCCGAATTTATAAATATCAAACCACTTGGAAAAGGTATGGCTTGACTTTTATCGTTAATTTGAAAAGCATTGATGACACTGTCTTTTTCTCCATTTAGAATATAGGTTGGAACATTTTTAAGTTGTTCCGCATTATTATACAGATTGCCAAAATAGTTAATTATATTTATTGTGTTTGTCATGCCGTTACGTACAAAATTCACACCATCCAACATAGTGTCCACATTAGAGGTTGATAGATAAATATCCCCGATACCATTAATTGCGTCTTTAATAGTAGAAGGCATCCCAATCATAGAAGTACTCTCCACATCCAATCCTATACCTCCGCTGTATAAAAGGTTGTTCATGTTGTCAACGTTTCTGTTTAAGCCATTAATATCGTCTGAATTATCTTTATCTTTTACAAC
>JAIROK010000040.1 GCA_031257555.1 Campylobacteraceae bacterium
GCAATAGCATCTGCTTGAATGCTTCTTAACTGCTCAACAATCTTTTTCTTTCCCATGTAAACTCCTTTGAAAGTATTTGTAAGATATTACATCTCTTAAGCTTATGTTTGTGTGAAAAATGACAGATATACAATAAGAATTTAATTTGCTTGGCAAACATCAAAATATTTTTTAATATGAAATTAACCTATAAATTTTAATACCCCATTGCATTTTTTACATACATAAACTATCATGCCTTTTGCAGCCCTTTTGTGCCTTATCGTGCTTAGTTGATGTTCACAGCAAGAGCATGCATAATGATAGGTTTTGCATTTTGTATTTCTTGTAAGACTATAAGATACCTTTTCTTTTGCAGAGTATTTAACTCCGCTTAAAGTTTCCATTATGCTTTTCCACTCTTTTTGATGTGGTTTGCTTTTAGCAAAAAGTTCCATTTGAACAGCGTGTGCAAATTCGTGCGTTAAAACGTCTTTTATGTAGATTTTATCAAATTCTTTCAAAAGTTTTGCATGTAAACGGATAAGATAATTTTTGGAAGAGAGCCTTTTGCATTGACCTATAAGTCTATACCCTTTTAAATTAAAAGAGAGTTCGATATTTAGAGAAAGACCGTAATAAAGGTTAGTTTTTTGCTTTAATCTATTTAAAAAGTATGATAAAAAATCCATAATAAAATTTTACAAAACTTTAGATTAAATTATTGGAGCAAAGGATTTATATCCGGGTTAAAAGCTTTTGTGCTGACTCTTACTTTTTGACCTATTTTAAAGTCCTGCGCCTCTTCTTCATCTATCACTATCTCTACAAGCTGCTGACCTATGGCGATAATAGCTATATATATGATGTCGGATTTTTTTATATCCAAAAGCTCTCCTTCAAATGAAAATTTTTGACTTCCGCTTGTCTTTAGCAGTACATCTGTAGGAGTGCCCTCTTGTATTATTTGTCCTTTTTCCATTACAATTACTCTTGATGAGAGTTTGTATATTTCACTTGGGTCATGGCTGACTAAAATAGTGATAGTTTGAAACTCTTTGTGCAGACTTAGAATTTCATTTTGAAGCTTTACTCTTATATCAGGATCAAGAGCCGACAAAGGCTCGTCCATAAGTAAGATTTTTGGTCTGTTCATCATGGCGCGGCAAAGGCTTACCCGCTGTTTTTGTCCGCCGCTAAGAGTGGTCACATCTCTTTTTTTAAAATGTTCTAACTCTGTAATTTCCAGCAAATGATTTGCAAGTTTTATATTTTGATTGACGAACAGAAGGTTTTTTTCAACACTCATATTGTTAAATAGAGCATAATCTTGAAAAATAAAACCGATTTTTCTCTTTTGAGGAGGTAAAAAAATCTTATCATTTTGCCAAATTTCATCATCAACTACAACCGTTCCGCTTGATTTTTCAAGTCCTGCTAAAATTCTAAGAAACGTTGTTTTTCCGCTGCCACTTTTGCCCGATAAAGCTACAAACTCTTTGTTTTTAAAAGACGTATTAATGCTAAGATTCATAACTCCTTCTGTGCCGTGTAGTTTTTTGTTTACATTTAGTGTTATCACGGCAAAAATCCCTGTTTTGATCTTTTTTGTTTCCTGTTAAATATATAAACTGTGAGTAAAACGGCAAAGCTCATAAAAATCATAATAGCGCTGTAAACATGTGCAAGTTTGAAATTCGAACTTTCAAATGCCTCATATATGGCGATAGAGGCTACCCTAGTATCTCCTTCTATGCTTCCTCCAACCAATAAAACTACTCCAAATTCTCCCATAGTATGAGCAAAAGTTATAATAAGAGCTGTTAAAAGAGAAGGAATGATATTTGGCAAAGCTACGCAAAAAAGTGTAACAAAAGTGCTTTTGCCACTAATATAAGAGGCTTCGAGCATATTTTTATTTAAACTCTCAAAGCCGCTTTGCAGTGGCTGTACCATAAATGGAAGAGAGTATATACAACTTGCTATTATAAGAGATGTGAAGTTAAAAACAAGGCGAATTGAGAAAGTTTGTTCTAAAAATATACCAATAGGCGAGATATTTGGCGAAAATACCACCAGTATATAAAAGCCAAGAACAGTCGGTGGTAAAACCAAAGGTAGTGTTGTTATGGATTCCACAAAAGGTTTTATAGGATTTTTTGTTTGTGAAAGCCACCAAGATATAGGAAGAGCTATAAAAAACAGTATAAATGTTGTTATGATTGATAATTTGAAAGATATCCAAAACGGTGTAAAATCCAATGACATTATAGTTTGACTCATAAGCAGACTTTATACAAAGACAGTTCGCTTGCCTTAAAAAAAGCGCTTACTTCATCGGTTACATTTAGATTCATACGTTTTGCAGATTCGGCAGTAAGCAAGCTCTCTATATAAAACCCCGATTTCATCTCAAGTTTTGCCAAACATAAGATACCACCTACATCGAGTTTTGCTATCTTCACATGCAGCTTATTGGAAAAGCTAAATTCACCCGAATGGTTTTTGGCTATTCCAACACTTGAGGGTTTTATACTAAGTATGACATCATCTCCTGTTTTCAAATGACGAGGAAGTTCCAAACTCATCATAGCAAGTTGTTGTCCGAAATGATCAAAGCGTACTATATGTACCTCTTGTTTGCCGATTATTTCTACAACACTTGCTCTGATTTTGCTCATTTGACCAAATAGCCAAAGTCTGTAAATATTTTTTTGCTTTTTTCACCCAAGATAAAATCATAGAATTTTTTAGCATCAGCATTTTTTTCGGATGCTTTTACGATAATAATTCCTTGAGCTATAGGAGTATATAAAGCAGGGTCTACATTTACCCAATTAACACCCTCTTTATATTCATTTTTTCCACTTGCAAATGATGATTTAGCTGGGAAACCTATATCCGCTGCTGCAACTACTTGTGCTACAACTTGTCCGATATTTTCAGCTTGAACTATCTTTTTTTCAATAGCATCATAGACTTTAGCATTTTTTAAAGCCTCTACACTTGCTCTACCGTAAGGTGCAGTATTTGGATTTGCTATAGAGATCTTAACAACTTTGGGGTCTTTTAAAATCTCAAGTCCTTTTGACAAATCGAGTCCTTTTGTACTGAAAAGAACAATTGCTCCTTGAGCATACACAACGGGTTTACTAACGGCAAATCCGCCATCATAAAGCTCTGTAGGAAATTTTGTATCTGCACTCAAAAACAGATCAAACGGTGCGCCATTTTTTATTTGGGTAGCAAACGCTCCGCTTGGTCCAAATGTAGGAAGCACCTTTATATCAGGATAATCTTTATTGAAGGCTTTGATTAAATCATCAAAAGCGCTTTGAACATTAGCCGCAACGGCAACTTTAATCTCTCCTGCCATACTTGAAACAGCGATAAGCATAGCCGCGATTAAACCATGGAAAATACGCATTTCTGCTCCTTTATCGTAATATAGCTTCAAGTATAACGCAAAAACTCTTTACGGAGTCTTAGCGATTCTTACACTCCAATTATGATATTTGACTTATCTATATGTATTTTAACTCTGTCATCTTTTGCAGGTATATGTTGGGCATTAGACGAGCTTACCAAAGTTATACCATTGTTTAATTCAAGAGTAATTTCTGCCGCTTTCTCTTCTTTGTCTACAGAGCGCACAATGGCTTCAAATATATTTTCACCTTTTTTATCGTCGTCTACTATATCAACCCAAGATGTTTTAAATATCAGCCAAGCAAGAGAATCTTTATCAAGCCCTAACTCTTCCACGCTTTTTGTTGTAATAAGAACGCTAAATTCTGCACCACTCACATCAATTTTAGCTATACTCATGATATTCTCTTTTTGCAAATCGACTATTTTGCCATGGAGTTGATTTCTAGCGCTTGTTCTTAGGGAATTTCTGGCTAAAAATTTCATAAGCTCGTCATAATTTCCCATATGTTTTTCTATCAAATCAAAAAACTGCTTTTGCTCTTCATATATTTTGTCATAAATATTTATATATAAATGAGCTGCGGGTGTGAGAAAACTCCCGCCGCCATTTTTACCTCCAACAGCTTTTTTTACAAGTATAGTGCCGGAAGCTTTATTGATATCGCTCAAAGTATCCCACGCTGACTTGTAGCTTATCTTCATCACTCTTGCTGCTTTGGACAAAGAACCTGTTTCATGTATACGCTTTAATAACTCTATGCGTCCTTTTCCTATAAAAGGGCGTTTTTTTGAGTTAATCCAAATAGAGCTTTCAACACTGAATTTACCCATAGTTACACCTTTAATGAATTTATTTATATCATTTTATCTAAAATTTAAATCAACATATAAAAAAAGATGTAGAATACTTAAAAGAATTTATAAATTTTCAAAAGGTTTCAAATGGATTTGAAAAATGGAGTTTCATTGGTTTTGAGCGGAGGAGGTGCTAGGGGAGCTTTTCATTTAGGGGTATTGCAAGCGCTTAATGAGCTTAAAATCCCAATTCATGAAATAAGTGGAGCGAGTATAGGTGCGATTGTGGGGGCTTTTTATTTGGCGGGCAGGACTCCTGCTGAGATATTTGATTTTTTTGATTCTAATAAATTTCGCAAAGTTTTGAAATTTAATATACACAAGGGTTCATTGTTCAAAATAGATATGGAGCATAAAATTTTTGATGAAATGTTAGGTGGAATTAAAAATATTGAAGACCTTCCAAAACCTTTGTATGCAAGTGTTGTAGATATCAAAAGAGGGGCTGTTTTGTATTGTAATAAAGGTGACATAAAAAAAATCATATATGCATCAGGGGCGCTTTATCCGATTTTCAGACCGATTGATATTGGTGATAGCAGATTGATGGATGGTGGATTGATGGACAATTTTCCCATACAGCCGCTTTTAGATACTAAGTATCCGATATTTGGTTCCAATTTGCATCCAAATGTTTATAATCCGAAACAATTTATAGCCATAAGAGCCCTTTTTCTAACATCTATGATGCATGAAATGAAAGAGAAGATTAAAAGGTGCAATTATTATATAGCGCCCAAAGAGCTTGCGGGTCATAATATTTTGAGTCTCAAAAAATTGGATAAACTTTTTACTTTAGGATACGAAGAGACAAAGAAGATTTTAACTTTATAACAGATCATGCTTAGTGATTTTTTTGTTCGAATGTATATAAAATCAAATTTCTATCTTTAGTTGATTTTATATCTATAGAGATGTTATTTTTTACACATATATTTTTGATTATATCAAGCTCTAATTCAAATTTGCATTTTATTGCATTTTCAATTTTGAAACACTCAAATGTATTTTTGATATTTTGTGTTTTTTCTTTGCAATTTTGTATTAAAAATTCACCTTTATCGTTTTTATTTTTGTGTAAAATTATTTTAACATTTCCTTTTGGAAAAGAGCATTTGAGTGCATTTATTATATTGTTGTCTATCAATCTTTGAAGTTCTACTTTGTTGATATATATAAAAATTTCAGGCATTACAAAATATGTCATTTTGATAAGTTTTGATGCGGCTATATCTTCAAAAAAAGCTATTCTGTCTTTTACAAATTTGGAAAAATCAATAATCTCTTTTTTGTTGGAAAGCTTTTTATTTTTTGTGCGATACTCTATATTTTCATAAGATATTTGAATCTGTTTGATAGCTGATTTGATTCTTTGAATGTATTTTGCATTTTGAAGATTTTCATTCATTAATTCCAAATTAATTTTTATAATTCCAAGCGGAGTTTTGAGTTCATGCATAATATTATTGAAAAAATCTTGCATCTTTTGATACGGATATCTCATCGATTTTACAAACAAATTGCTTATGAAAAATATAACAAAAGATATAGCAATAAAAAGTGTTGCTGTTAAAAAGAAGATTTTGTTGTAATTTAGCGGTGTTTCTACTACTATATAAAATGTATTTTTATCCGATTTTATCTTCTTTTGATAGTATATATTTGGGTATTTTGAGTATATTCTAAAGTCGTCCAAATACAAAAAGTTTTTTATATCGCCAAATAACAGCTTTCTCTTTTCGCCATATATATTTATTTTAAATCTGACATCTTTTGGTATATAAAATCCATCTTGTTCAAATATCTTTTTTTCGTTTATATCTATCCATTGTAAAATTTCATTTATGCTTTTAGTTTTTTCTGCAAATATAATACCTGTTAGTGCAAAATAACTTTGAATGCAAATTGCCGCAAGAGTAATGATATAGGCAGTTATTATTTTAAAATTACTGTGTAATAACATCTATTTTATATCCAAGACCTTTTGATGATTTAATAAAATTTTTATGTGTTTTTGAACGTATCTTTTTTATATGCATTCTTATATCAGCACTACTTACCTCTTTGTTTTTCCATATATTCTCTTTTAATAATTTGGTACTGCAGAATCTATTTTTTTTATATATCAAAAAACGTACAATGCTAAGTTCTTTTGGCGTTAAAGTTATATCTCTTCCATCGCTTTGCAATTTGTCCATATCAAAATTAAATACCGTTTGTGCATCTATCTGTACGATACTTTCACTGCTTACATGCTGTGTTTTTTTGATAATTTCATCAATTCTAAGCTCCAGCTCTTTTAACTCAAATGGCTTTTTGAGGTAATCGCTACAGCCAAGCTTGTAGCCTGCAATTATGCTGTTTATGTCAACAAGGGCAGTTATGATTATTACAGGTGTTTTTATATTTATCTCTTTTAGGTATCTCATCAATTTATAGCCGTTGAGTCTGGGTATTTTTATATCTATCAAAAGTACATGATACTCTTTATTTAAAATGGCATCAAGTGCACTTTCGCCGTCAAAAAAAGCATCTACACTATAGCCTATAAATGTAAGATACTCTTTTATACTTTCATTGTATATGTAGTCGTCTTCAGCAAGAAGAATTTTCATTAAAAAGTCCTTTAAATATCAAAATCAACTAAAATCTATCAGAGTAAAGTTAATTTTCAATGAAGGTTTTGAGAAGATAAAATGCAGGCAATTTAAGCTTTTCAAATATAATATATAATTATAAAATTATTTTATAACTAAATTGTAAAAAGCTAATAAAAACGGTATGATTTTTTGATATACTTTTATTAAAAATTTTGGAGATAAAATGAAAACAGGTGACACGGGAATCAAAAGAATTTTAAAAGCATTTGTGTATTCATACGACGGATTTAAAGAGGCTTTTAAAACAGAAGCCGCATTTCGCCAAGAGTTGCTTTTGTGTGCAGTTTTGTTTATAGCAGTATTTTTTGTAACTGAAGATATTACACAAAGACTTTTTTTGATAAGCTCTTTGTTTTTCATTTTATTGATGGAACTCGTCAATACTGCCATAGAAGCTGTTGTAGATAGAATTTCCGATGAAAAACATTACTTATCCAAAAAAGCTAAAGATGTCGGAAGCCTAATGGTGCTCACTACATTTATATATGCTGCCATCATCTGGGGTAATGTTATATGGACTAATTTCATCTAAAGGTTTTATATAGTTGATATAAAAATCCTAAAGTAAGCCTTTCTCATACCCCTTGATATAAAAAGTCTCTTTGCCGTCTACTTTTTCAAGTTCTATTTTATATTTTCTTGACCAATTGCCGATGATTTCGTTAGTTTGCGCTATAAGTTCACCCTTTG
>JAIROK010000049.1 GCA_031257555.1 Campylobacteraceae bacterium
CTTAAAAAAAACTTTTTTTGCGCGCGAGCGTCTAAAATATCGGTTTTATGAAAAATCTTTTGCATGATAATGTCCGATTTGAAATGGCTAATTATACTAATTTTACGCTAAAACGCAAAAACTTTACACGTAAATAAAAAGGGTATTGTACGAGAATGATGGAAATGATAAAAGTGACACTAAAGGGGATTGTTTTTGTTGAGTGATAGTTTTTCCGCTTTGTCATGAACTTGGAGTACAAAGCATGGCATGGTACTGCGAGTTGCTTACGACGTGGCAATACACTAACACGAAGTGTTTTGTAAACACAAAATCGCAAGGCAAAATCTTGCAAACACTCTCTTAATCACTACCACACTATTATTTCATCATTTCCACCACCCTCTCCGTCATTCCTGCATAGGCGGAAATCCATAAAAAATAAACATAAGACTTGGAAAAATATAGGAATTTCGTTTTTGTAGAACTAAGAGAAAATTTATATATTTTTTGTTTCTCTTTTTTCTTTTCAATATTTTTTAAATCCTTATAGATTCCCGCCCGCGCAAGAATGACGTAAAGGATAAGGCGTGAGTGACAATTGCAAATGAATTTATATTGATGAAGAGCGGTTGCTGTGCAGCGAAAAAAACCATTTGAACAATGTTTGTGGCAGTAAAAAATTACACTTGGAAAGAGTATTTCACTTTAGATTTTATATCTATTAGTATGGGCATACGGTATTTGCTTTATTTGTATCACCTCAAAGAGGTTCAGGTTTTGTTTTTTGCCACTATTGTGGTTTTAGCGAAGAGAGTACCGCAATCAAATGTATTCACGAACACTTCGTATTGCCGGCATGAGAATACAAAAAGCGGCAGAATAAAATAGATGGGTTGCCGTTCGCAATAGCGTTTTGAACGGCAAAACACGTTGTATGGTTTGATTATTCTGCTAAGATGTCGGATTCTGAAATTTCAATCTCTTCAGGCAGTATCTCTTCCGTTTTGGTTTCAATTTCTTGAGATGGAGTTACGATAAGTATCACCGCGTCTTCCGAAATTTCTCCCGTTGGTTTGCCTCTTTGATACGCTATATCTTTGGTTCCCTCACCGCAGACACCGACGATTTTTTTGTCTGTGGGAGAGCCTTTATCTATAGCTTCCAACGTGAATTCTTTGGCGCCGTTTTTTTTGATTTTTTCGGCTATCGTCTGCATAACCTCTTCGCAGGGCGTTGCATAAAGGATCGCAGACATACATAATATACAACTCAATGCCAATGATATTTTTTTCATTCTTTGCTCCGTGTTGAAATTGTGACAGTTTTTTATTATATCACAAAAATTTGAAGCATGGCGTAATATAATTTACCTAAAAAGCTTGCGATTTTTGTTACTTCGCTCTTTTAAAAATAAGCGTATTGTCTGCTCCGCGTATAGTCAAAATATCGCCGTTTGATTCAAAAGAGACCACATTTAAAAGCGTGTTTGTAAAGTCGGTTTCAAGTTTTGAAAGCTCTGGAGATAAAGCCGCCATACGCGTTGATATCATATCGGAAAATATGATTTTGCCGTTTGATACTTCATAATTTGCATTGAAATTATTCACGCCGTTAAAACCTGCGGCTTTTTTATCCAAAAATCGAATCACAGGCGTTTTTTGAATGTTTATACTCTCGTTTGAAATGCTTATAAGAGCCCATGACGAATTTTCAAGCGTAAGTTTGCTTGAAAAAAGTGCACACCCCATGAAAAACATTCCCAAAAAAGCGGTAAATATCGCTTTTGTCATAATTTTCTCCTTTAAAAAATAAAATGATACCAAAAATAGTTTACATCTTTCAATCTTTGCTTAAAAGCAAATTTAGAGAATATGCGAAAGTTATAAAGACGCTAAAAAAAGTTTCGCGAGCAAAGACTATAATAAAAATAACAAAGAGCGTTCATGGCTTAAGCGATTATCTAAAATTTGAGTTATTTTTGTGTATACAAAACAGAGGTTGTTATTTGCATAAATATTAAGACCTAAAAACAATAAAAACGTACGATAAAACATAATCAATAAGCGGTTATTGTCTTAAAGCCACGCTAACAGTTAGTCAGTGTTAGTGCCAATTGCACCGTAAATTTTACAGCGTTAGTTTGCAAAGCGCAGTTTAAGAGGCAAGTATGACGTAATTTTTATGAGTTTTTGGGTGTGCAAATTTCACAAACAAAGCATGCAGGTGGTTAAATCAAAAACAGACACGTTAAAGCCGCCTGAAAACATTCTTGCCACAGCGTATCTATCTGCGCCTTTGTCGGCTTTTGTTTTGATAAATTTCACGATACTACAGCACCGCATTTTCCATCAATATCTTTTCACTCAAAAGAAACTTTTTTGCGCACACTTGTTCAAAACATCGGTTGAATTAAAAATCTTTTGCATGGTAAAGTCCGATTTGAAACGGCTAATTATCTAAAAAGCTCAAAAGGTTACCGTAAAATATAAATTTTTGCTTTATGTATGCTTTGTGGAGCGCGGTTAGGCATTCCGCCGCTATGCGATTATTATCTATCTTCGTCGCTTACGCTCCTCACATCAGACTTATATCAAAAATAAAGATATGGCATAATGCTATCATAAAGTATGAAAACATAAAAAACTACAAATAAACAAGATTCAGTTGTTAGCCTATTAATTCAACAGCACCGTTTATGGACATAAAAAACTACAAATAAACAAGATTCAGGACTGTAATAGGGGTAACACCAGTTATATTTCACGAGATGCCAGAGAAGTTAAAATCAA
>JAIROK010000093.1 GCA_031257555.1 Campylobacteraceae bacterium
CCATGCTTTGTCATATACTACAAAATCACCATTAAAATAATCTTTTGTCAAGTTTGGCTTATTCCCTTTTGCTAAAGTTAAGTCGGTTATTTTTTCGGTATTTATATCTTTGCAGCGCAGCTTATAATCAACATCTTCATAACCGCCAAAATCCACACCCCTTAAAATCCCTACTCCCTCAATAAACAAAATATCTTTATCCAGATGCAATATGTCAACTGTTATTATCGGTTCTGCTGTTATAGTGCGATACGAATTTATATCTTTAGCCTGCTTTATGCCAAATCTTTTTTTTAAAAACTCTTGGGCGCTGTAAGCCATGTCCGTATCTTTTTCTATTTCAAGAAGCTTAATATATCGGTTTACCAGTGACGTTACATTGTTATATTTCTGTGCATTATTAATATACTCATATAAAATATTTTTATCAATTATATTGCTTTGCGGTTCATCTAATTTGCAAATTGCTTGATATACCCTCTCGCAGCATTTTCCATCACGAAATAAAAAGAAATTATCTATACGCTTCAAGTATTTATCATCAGGCGCACCGCTATTCTTAAACATATATTTGAGAACTTCGATCAACTTTTTCTCTTTGGTAACAACAGGACCAAAACCATCATTCCTATAGTCAAAATACCCTTTTGATAAAGTATGTGACCCACCAAAAAAGTCATCTTCATCAAATTGATAGTAAACAACAGCTTTTTTTAGATAAGCAAAATCCATAGCGACCGATGAATAATCCGTAAGCATAATTTTTGATCTTTTAAAGATATCTTGTATCGAACCATCACTATGTCCCATAATTTTTATCTCATTTGGAATATCAAAAAATTTCAAATAAGGCTGAATATTAGCGTGAGGAAAAAATACGATACTATATCCGAAATCTTTTGCATATTTGAGTAGTGAACGGTTATTTAATAAAGAATGCCAAACGGTAAAATATTGAGAATTGATAAAATCATGGTTAATTTCTCTAATACTTCCAAAAGTAGTTTTGCCTGCTAAAGAATTGCGCCATGTCGGCATAATTAACAATATATTTTCTAAAGGAGTCTTTTTATTTAGCAATTCATCATGGCGCGGAAATCCTGTTAATACTACCTCTTTTTTTGTAAATTTATATCTGTTTTCATCTCCGGCAATGGACTCATACTCCTCGTGAGCTGTTGTTACGAAACAATCAATTTTTTTGCTATTAAGCCATCTTGACAAATCATTTTTAGTCACACCATGCTGTAAAAATATAAATTTTTTATCCTGCAGTGATTTATCATTAAAATAATCCACTACATAATGATCTGCATGAGAACTTATGATATGCGAACAAGAACGCAGTATAATCTCATGTTTTTTGCTGCCATAAGCCAGCAATCTAAACCCGTCATTTTTCAAGCGCTGCCAATCGTGCGAATTTTTATTTAATACAAAAAATATAGATTTATCAGGATAATTTTTTGAGATATAACGATATATATGTTCAGCATTGTCGTCTGCTTGCGCATTTCTATCCATAAAAATCCATGAATTGGCAAAACGAGAGATGGTATAATGTTTCTGTTTTTTATTGATAAAATATTTTCTTATATCACCTATATTCACACCATTTTTATTGTGTTGCTTATTTAAATCTATCCTTGCATTCATGCCATCGATATTTATCATGAGCTTTTGTTCATCAAAATATCCCGAAATATTTAGCCAAATCCAACGCTCCAAAACATAAGTTTGACCTACAAAATCATATTTGATAGTTTTTGTAAAATCAGGGATCACATCTTTTCCATCTATATAGAAAGCCTCAAAACCAACAGATGACGTTAAATATGTTATTAGTATTTGGGATTTTACATCATCAAAACGTGTGATATAGGCGATTTGAAAAGCTGGCTTGGTTTTTTTAAATGTATTTAGTTTGCCAACTTTATCAAAAAACCAAAAACCTTTTATATTAAAATTCATAATGGTATCAATATCTATATAACCAAATATTGTATCGGTCAAATCGACAAATTTTTTTATCTGTCTATTGTTTAAAAAACCAATAATATTTTCATTGTTAACTACTCTTTTGATAATATAGTTCATATCATATAAAACTGTTTTTTGAATATATGCCGGTACTATGCCGTATGCATTTTTATATTTAACAAGCAAGTCAATATATCCAAATTCCAAAACATCCAAATATGCCCCATAATGTTTAGACGTGCTATCAAGAGTAGAGGTGCCGTTTTCTCTTTTCCTGTAAAAATATTTGGCTTTTGAAGAAAATCCTACGTTTCCTGCAATGGATGCCAAAAGATACATGCCGATAAAATGAGCGTCTTCAAAATTTGGACGAATTTTGGTATCAAAATATAGACTGTTATCTCTAATAATATCCATCTTAAAAAAACTTGTAGCGGCAGATAAAGTTATATAATTTTCTAAATCTTTTAATGGAAGCGTGGCATCTCCATTTGCAAATTTATAATTCAAAGGATGTGTATCGCTAAATTGTTTAGTTTTTTCTCTATAAAGAATAAGATTGCAATTAATTAATTTTAAATTTTTATTTTTTTGTATAATTTTATCCACTTCATGAAAATAGCATAAATCAAAAAAATCATCAGAGTCACTAAAAGTTACCCAATCGGTTTTTACATATTTTAAGCCAAAATTACGAGCGCTGGCTGCCCCGCCATTTTCTTTATAAACATATTTTATATTTTCAGGATAGCGTTTTTGCCAACGCTTTATAATATCAGCGGTGTTATCCGTCGAACCATCATCCACCATGATGACATATATATTATTTTTAAAGTCCAAATGCTGTTTTATTAGTGTTTTAAAAAAGTCATTCAGATATTTTTCAGTATTATAAACGGCACTAACTATAGTATATTTTTCGTATCCTTTGTATCTTTTGATATTTAAAGTTTTTAGTTTATGTGAATGCCTAAGATACATGTCCTCCCAAAACAGAGATGGAGCTCTAAGTAATTTTTTGAACTTTCTTTCAAATGACATGTTTATCCTTTATTGTAAAATATTGTTTTAAAAATTGTTGTAATTGAATTTCATAATTTACAGATTTGATACTGCTATTAAAGTCATTTGCACAGAATGAATGTGGCTCTTGCTGTATTTTCTTTTTTTGTAATAATTTTTTATATTGTGCTGTTGCATGTGGCGAGCGGATATTGAAGTAGTAACAAATTTCTCTTCTAAAAACAGATTTTCCATTTAGATACATAAGCCATGGGACTAAGAATGTTGCTAAATTTAGATCATTATCCATTCTAAACCTATTTGACAAAAATGACTGTATTTCATCATGAAACAATTCCCATGCCAAATCAAAAAAAGATTTTTTTAGCGGCATATACGTATGTATCAAAGGATTATCTATATTTGTTTTATATATTTTTTGTAAAAGTTCATTGCTGTTTAATGTAGCCATCAAAGTCGGCGTTAAGACATTTTTTTGGCGCATTTTGATTATGCTTTTGCAAGATACAAAAATTGATGCTATGTCATTTTCTTGAAAAAAATGACTTGGCGGCAGTTTTCTTGCCACAAATACATCGTCATTAAAATATATGAAATTTTCCGACAGGTTTGGTATCTTGTGTAAATGTGCTTCTATAACGTGTGAATTAAATGTTGGTAGATGTTTTTTGTCAATGATGTCGCTGTGTTTGACCATAATTACATCTTGTAAGCAATCAGGTGTTTGATTGTCGGTAACTAAAAATATATTGCGCACCCATGGTAGATAATATTTAACACTTTTGACTGCATACTTTAATTCATTGTGATTTTCAAAGCGTGCCGTGTCGTTTGCAAATAATCCAAGCGGCTGTCCAAATTGCTTGCTATAATACTCGCGTTGTTTTTGCCATGTTTTGTCGGTGCTATCTACCCATGTAAAAACCACATCGATATCTTTTGGAGAGTTAGTTATGCCAATACTGCATAAAGAAAGGTCATTTTTGATTAGTATATGCTCATCAACACTTTTGCAGTTTTGTTCGTTATTGATTTCAGGATATTTTTTATTAAGATAATCACGCAAAAAAATAATGGGATGTTTAAATAATTTTTTTATTTTTTTCATATATTTAATGATTTAATTTTAAATAGTGAGATTTTTTGCAAGTTTATGTTTTGCAATATACAAATAATACTGCAATAAAAAGAGTTCTTTTTTTGCAAATAAAAAAATGGTGTTATTTAAAATAGTGCTGATTTTTGTCCAAACCGCATTAAAATATAATTTAGATAAAGTTATGCCCCAAAATTTTGCAGAGTTAGTAATGTAATTAGGCTGTATATTTTGAAACAATACAATATATTCCAGCAATAGCTTTTTGTATTTCTTGTAAATTTTATATGAGTATTTAATTGTGGTCATTAAAATGTATAATCCAAAATTTATTATATTGTTAAAGTGTGATTATAAATTTTTAATACTTATAGTATTATAAAAATATGTCGAATTAAAGCATATCTTACACATAAAATTATACATGTAAGATATAAATATTATTAAAGACTTTGTTTTATCTCGATTGTTTTTATGATATCGCCTGCTCTTATACTATCAAGTACTTTTAAAGAGTTTTCATCTACCGTATCACCAAAAACTGTATGAACACCGTCTAAGTGAGGTTGCTTTGAATGGCAGACAAAAAATTGACTTCCTCCCGTATTGCGACCTGCATGTGCCATAGAGATGGTACCTCTTTGATGTTTATGGACATTCTTATCACATTCACATGCTATCTTCCAGCCAGGACCTCCGGTACCGGTACCATTAGGGCAGCCACCTTGTATAACAAAATTTGGAATAACTCTATGAAATTTAAGTCCATTATAAAATCCGCTATTTGCCAAATATGCAAAATTTGCTACGGTTGTCGGCGCTTCATTGGGGTATAATTTGAGCACTATATCCCCTTTATCTGTTTTGATGATGGCGTATGCAAAAGCTTCCAACTCATCTTTTGTATAGTCGTACGTTTTTAAATTCATTTCAATCCTTTGAAAAATTTCGCGCATTATACAATAATTGATGGAGTTATAAAATGAGTTTTGCTAAAATTTAGTTTTTTAAAGGAATGTGCTTGAAAAGAGCAGTTGTTTTACTTAACATGGGTGGAGCGCGCAGCGAAAAAGAACTAAAAGAGTTCTTGAAAAATATGTTTTTGGATAGACGCATCATAGCCTCGCCGCTTAGATACATTATCTCTCCTCTGATAACACTTTTGCGTACAAAAAAAGTTTGGAAAAACTATAAATTAATCGGCGGAAGCAAAATTTATGAGCATACCCAAAACCTTGTTGATAAGATAAATATTTTTGCAAATAAAGATTATGACGTTTTTTTTGCCATGCGCTATACATGTCCAAAAATTGCAAATATCTTTCAAGATAAAGATTATGATGAAACACTACTTTTTCCTTTGTATCCACATTTTTCATCAACAACTACGCTTTCATCATTTGACGATGCAGATATATTTTTTAAAGACAAAAAGACAAAGATATCTAAAATAGAACATTTTTTTGATGATAAACGCTTCAATGAGACTATCATAAAAGCTATCAAAGAACATTATGACAGCAAAGCTCACCTTATCTTTTCAGCCCACTCTTTACCGCTTTCAATTGCCCAAAAAGATACCTATGAAACACACATAAAGCGACATGTGGAGATTTTGAGCAAACAGTTAAAAAATAACGGGATAAAGTTTGCAGGTATACATTTGGCATATCAGTCAAAATTAGGACCTGTAAAATGGCTTGAGCCATCTTTAAGTGAAGTTTTGAAATCCATTGCTCCTTTGCCGGTCGTCATATACCCTCTCTCTTTTACGATTGATAACTCCGAAACAGATTTTGAACTTGATATATATTATAGAAATATTGCAGACAGTTTTGGTATAACATCTTATAAACTATGTAAAGTGCAAAATGAAAGCGATGAATTTGCAAAATTTATAGATGAGAAGATTAGAGAAATTTTAGAAATAAGATAAAAAGCCGACGCATAAAAACATCGGCTTTTAAATACTACCAACCCAAATCAACACTTTTACCTTGCAATGACCAATGAGCAGTTATATTACCATTGCCCTTTTCACAAGTATAAGTTGCATTTGTGGCAGGCTCTGTGGCATTGCCTTCGGTCGAATTTGCGGTTCTTTGGCAAAGCGTATCACCATTAAAGATATCCGATGAGCTTGTATTTGAACCTCCTTTTGAGCTTATATAATACATCCAATAATTCGGACTATTTGAATCGGTTTCATTTACATCATATTGCACTTTTTTTGACTCAAATGGTACATAAGTATTTTTGAGTTGATAATATACTCCATCATGTTTTAAAGTTACTCCTTCGCCGTTACTACCGCTTGGCTTCATGGGAATTTGTGGTAATAATTGGTAAGTTCCATTATTAAGACTTAACTGACTATTATAAATTCTTATGGTTTCATTAACATTCCCATAAGTTGTTAAATTCATATTATAATATCTAGTATATGTGACAAGACTTACTGCGGTGGCATTTTTTTCTATATCATGTAAAAGAGTTTTCATTTCATTTTCATAAGAATAATCGCCCACAAATGCTTGTTTAAATTTATCTAATTCTATAGGATTAGTATTGTTACGATATTTCGAATCAGCCAATGCTATCAAAGTTACATCGCATACTCCAGAGTCTTCGGAACATCCTGTAGCTTTACCTTGATTAAATACAAATTCGACCATATATATACCATATAAAACTACGTCAGATGGCAAATCACTATAATTTCTGCCAAATTCTTGGCAATATGGCGGCGAATCTTTATAACTGCATTTTACTTCCGGATAAAAATTTCCATCTAACAAGTTGTAAAGCGCTGAAGCAACTCCCGCATCTACATCATGATATATAATTTCTTTTTGATAAATATTTGAGTGTCTATCCAAGTCTTCAGGATCAGCATGATTAGGAGCTACAAGATTGAACATGCCTCTATAATCACTTATATTATTTTCCAACGAATCATATGTAAGATTGGCGCTTATACTAAATTGTGTATCACCGCTATCATCGTCATCTCCGCCCGTATCACCAGGATCATCTCCGTCACTTCCTCCATCAGAAGTATTTCCACCGCCTGAATTTGTGCAACCTGACCCATAACAAACATTTCCATCTCCTTTGCCGCAGCCTACAAATAAAAAACTCCCGAGCATAACAATTATGAATAATTTAAAAATATTAGATAACTTCATTTAAATAATCCTTTATAGCAAAAGTATAATAAAATTTTATCTAAAAAATATACAAAAAACAAGAAAACAGATAAAAATATCTAAATATCTTAAATTAAAATAATATCTAAAAACATTATAAAAGTCTTTTGTTCTCATTATGCTATATTTGTATAAACCGCTTGCACATCATCATCGTCTTCTAAACGGTCGATTAGTTTCTCAATGTCTGCAAGCTGCTCTTCGCTAAAATCTACAGGAGTATTTGGTATATATTCAAGTGCTGCTTTTTTTGGTTCAATCTTAAGTGACTCAAGCGCAGATGACAAAGAACCAAAATCAGAATATGCCGCATAAGCATAAAAATTGCCCTCATTTTCATCAAGCTCTTCAAGTCCGCAGTCAATCAACACGAGTTCCAGCTCGTCTTTGCTTAAATTTGCAGGCTTTTCAAACTCAAACACCGCTTTATGCGAAAACATAAACTCTAAAGAGCCATTTTGCAGTATTTGTCCGCCGCATTTGCCGAAATGTGTTTTGATATTGGCAACGGTTCTTGTCGGATTGTCTGTCGCGCATTCCACCCATATAAGCGCACCGTGAGGCGCTTTGCCCTCATAATGCACCTCTTTTATATCCTGCGCATCTTTGCCTGCGGCGCGTTTAATCGCCGCTTCTATATTATCTTTTGGCATATTTTGCGCTTTGGCGGTTAAAATGGCTGTGCGAAGTTTGGAATTCATCTCCGGATCAAGTCCGCCCTGCTTTGCCGCCATCGTTATGGATTTTGCGAGTTTTGGAAATACTTTGGACATTTTATCCCAGCGTTTTTCTTTCGCCGCTTTGCGATATTCGAATGCTCTTCCCATAAATCTATCCTAATTAAAAACTGAGCATAATGATATCTTACAAAAGATAAAAAATGTTTTAGCGCGTATACATATCTGCAAAATCAGTGCTATCTATTAAAATTAAAGTTTGCGGCAATGATTTCTGCCGCATTCATTCGTCGTTATATAACACGCGCTTTGATATGTATGTTTCTATTTTTTCTACAACATTATTATGCAAAGAGATATCAAGCTTTAAAATAGACAACGGCAAATCAAAATGCTCAATTTTAACTGCATCTTTTGTTGTGGTTAAAATGCTTTTTGCACCGCTTTGTTCCAAAATCTTTTTTAATTCATCTTTGTTAAACATATAATGATCCGGAAATGTTCGTTTGGCAATAACCTGTGCGGGCAAAAACTTATCAAGTCTTGACGGATTTGCTATGGCAGTTACCAAAATCATCTTTTCGGTTTCATTTAGTATCGTAACGTCTCTTTTAAAGTTTATATCCTCTTTTAAGACTAAATCGGCGTTTTTATAGTTAGAAACACCCTCTCTATATGCACCCGATGGGATACAAAAAGTGTTTGCAGGAGATGGGTTTGGAGAGACAAGAATGTCAAATTTTTTGATATTTACTTTGCCAAAGCCATCATCTAATATGACTATTTGTGCGCCCAATTCTTTTGCTTTTTGTATACCCAAAACCCTATCTTCACTTACTATAACCAAAGCTTTTTTTAGCTCTTTGGCATAAAGCATTGCCTCATCACCGCTTGTTTTCACATCGCACAAAATATCTCCAAAACGGCTTACAACAACCAACCCTTTAGAAGATCGTTTATAGCCTCTTAAAACGATTGCCGGCTTTGATATTTTCCTTGCTATGGCTATACAAATCGGTGTTTTTCCGCTGCCGCCGACCGTTAGGTTGCCGATACTTATAATCGGTATGTGGTAATCGACAGGTTTTTTTAAAATGCGTCTTATGCGTGCAAACAAGCACCATAAAAAACTGATTGGATATAGTACATAAGATATGAGCCGTTCAAAAATACCAGGATTATAAAAATACTTTTCTATCCATGAAACAAACATTTAAGCACGATTTTTAGCTATATTTTTTATCTGCTCGCAAACATATAAAACATCATCATTACTCATTGCCGCATAAATCGGCAAAGAGAGTATTTGCTGATAATTTATCAATGCTGTTGGAAAATCATTGACCTTTAAACCATATTTTGATTTGTAATATGACAACAGATGCAGCGGTATATAATGTAGTCCGGTAAATATTCCCGCCTCTTTTAATGCTTTTGCAAACCCATCGCGATTTTTATCTACCTTGATAATATATTGAGTATATATGTGGTCACGTTTTTTAATCGGAATTTTTACATGAGGGCAGTTTGACAACTCTTTATTATAAATGTCAGCTATCTCTTTTTGTCTTTCAATAAATTTATCTATTTTTGAAAGCTGTCCAAGAACATAAGCAGCATTTAATTCATTTATATCATATTTCAATCCTATATCAACTACATCATAAATATATCCGAGATTGCCGAATTTATCCCAATTTTCATCTACTATTGCGTGATTTCTTAGAAGTTTTGCTCTGTCATTAAGTTCTTCATTGGAGGTTATCATGATACCTCCTCCGGCAATTGAATGTTTTAGCTGTGGAGAAAATCTAAAACACGATATTTCAGAATCAAGCATAAATGAACCAAGTTTTTTGCCCTTATATACGGCTCCCAATGCATTCATGCCATCGTCTACAACTTTTACACGATATTTTTTTGCAAGCTCATATATCAAATCCAAATCTGAAGGCTGCCCTGCCATGTGTGATATGAATAATCCTTTTAGCTTTTTTTGAGCTTGTTTGGCAAGAGTATCACTAAGTTTATCTATAGATATATTGAAATCATCTTCATTAATGTCAACAAAAATCGGTTCAGCATCAAAATGTCTCACAACTTCCGCTACAGCCGGAGCCGAATTCACTGAGCAGATAAATTTATCGCCACGCTTTAAATCCAAAGCGCACATGGCAAGGTGCATTGCTGACGTTCCGTTGAATGTGGCAATAGCATATTTAGCGCCTATGTATTTTTTTATATTAGCTTCAAGTTTTTCTGCCTTGTCCGGCTTTTCATCACTATCCAATACTTTAGTTACGAGCTCTATTTCTGTTTTACTTATAAACGGTTTAAAAAACGGTATCTCTTTCATTGACCAACTCCTTATCCGACTTATCCCAAAATCAATAACGCTACGCATGAAAACACTCTCAATTGTACTAAAACAAATATTAATTGTATCTTTTAAGATATTTCGTAAAACTTCAATTTATCTGTGTTAATTTAAAAAATCTGCTATCATTTTAGATAAAAAAACGGGAGCTTTTTAGATGCGGATTTTATCAAAACCCATGGGGACTTTTCAAACAAATTGTTATATTATTTTTTTACCAAAAGGCGAAATTATCATAGATCCCGGCATTGACGCCACAAAATGGGTTGAGAGCAAAGTCATAACCCCTTTGGCAATACTAAATACTCACGGACACTTTGACCATGTGTGGTCAAATCATAAATTGCAAGAGAGTTTGAAAATACCATTATATGCGCCAAAAAAAGATGTATTTATGTTACAAAACGATACATTTGGTTATGGTATGCCTTCGTCTAAACCTGATTTTGAAGTTGATGGAGATCAAAAATTTGACATAGGAGGAGAGATTGTAGAGTTTTTGCACTTTCCCGGTCATACTCCAGGATGCAGTGTCATAAGGATAAAAGATGCTATTTTCAGCGGAGATTTTATATTTAAAAATTCTATCGGAAGAACGGATTTTCCATACAGTTCGCCCGAAGATATGAAAAAAAGCATTTTAAAATTTTTAGAGTTTAGGGGGGATTTAAAAGTTTATCCGGGTCATGGAGAAAGCACAAGCGTGAAAGCCGAACAAAAAAATCTACCATCTTGGCTTGAATATTTATAGTCGTTTAAGAAATTATACTAAAAATGAGTAGTTTTGTTACATAATGTGTTTAGCCATTTTTTGCATTAAGAGATATATCAACCTCATCTTTTTACTCTGGCATAAACTCTTTTTGGCGCAGGATAACCCTCTATCGTTTTTAAATTGTCATTTGGGTCTAAAAAATCCTCAAGGCTTTGCCCCAAAATCCACTCCGTTTTACGTTGCTCATTTGCATCGGTAGGTTTTATTTCTAACACTTCAAAGCTTTTAAAACCAACCCTTTCGCACCAATTTTTAAGCGCGCCTACGGTCGGTATAAAATAGACGTTTGATATCTTAGAATAGCTGTTTTTGGGGCAAAGCGCGATATCTTCATCGCCGTCAATCATAAAAGTATCCAAAAACAGTTCACCCTCTTTTGTAAGCCCATTAAATAAAGATTTCAAACAGCCAATCGGGTCGCTTCTGTGATACAAAACGCCAAGGCAAAAGATAACGTCAAACTTTTCGCCATAATCTGCCAAATCTTCAACTCCCAAAAGCTCATAAACGATATCAGTTTTTGCGAAATGGTTGATAAAGTCAAATTGACACCAAAAAAGCGGTGTGGGGTCAAATCCGACAAGTTTTTTTGGCTTATCTTCAAGCATTTTAAAAAGATAATACCCATTGTTGCAGCCGATATCAGCGACTTTTTTATCTTTTAAATTAAAATGCGGGCGCAGGATATTGTACTTAATGAAGCTTTTCCACTCCGCGTCTATGAAAAGATTTCCAACCCGAAAAGGACCTTTGCGCCATGAGCGTAAAGCAAGCGCGCAGTTTTTTATCATGTCGGCATTTTGGGACGATATATCGGGCAAAGAGAGCGTAAATGTGTCGTTAAAAACAATATCGGCG
>JAIROK010000101.1 GCA_031257555.1 Campylobacteraceae bacterium
GTCGTAAGCGGTAAAATAGCAATCGGCAAAAACGACGATCTCGTCTTCATCGCTCCGTATATTCAGGATGTCGTAATGGATAAAGAGTTCAAAGAGCGTTGCCGCAAGGCGAAAATCCCAAAAAATATCAGAGCTTACGCATATAAAGAAAATTTAAAAAATATTTTTTGATTGATACACCCATAGGGTGTATCATGTGTCTATTGAACCAATACAGCCCTATATTTGCCTGTTGCACTGCTAACCATAACGTGAAATATATGATAGGCGGGGTTTTCCCATGTTGCTTCTCCAAGTACTCTCGTTTGTGTACCAAGAACGCCGTCATCATATGAAGCAAGCTGCACAGTAGCTGTTCGTCCATCAGCTCCACTATAATTTGCTATTTTGATAGCATATATTCCCTCTATAAGTTTATTTGTATCGCATGATGTATAGTAGTGTTCCGGTCCGTCTGCATATGTATTGTCTACGTCAAGATAACCGGAATGTCCGGTTTTGTTCGCATAATAAACCCAAGTACTGTTCGGCTCAAAAATGTGCAAATCAACATCACCTCTTCCATTCCAAGTCAAAGTTACGGTGAAAAAGCCGGATTGTGCTCCTGCGGTCGCTACTATAGAACTTAAAGCATTATCTATATGAGTTTTCACGCTTGATGATATATCCAACTTTGCATTTATATATATCTCTACAAAACCATGCCCATTAAAATCTTTCTTGTTGTTTTTACCCGCAGGTCTGGAAAAATAGCCTGGTATGATATCGGTATAATTTGGTGTACCTCTTAGTAGATTTATCACTATGTCTTTATCTGCCAAGATATACACTCCCCTTAAACTGCTTGTAGGAGGAGCTACATGCACTACTTTGACCGCTTGTTCTCCAATTTTGCTTTTAGTATAATCATAAGCGGCATTAGCAAAAAGATTTCCTTGAGAATGCGCCACAAAAAGCAGCTTTTTACCCTCGACTATCCAGTTATCTATTCTTGCTTTATGTTCGGCATAATTAACTGCAGTAGGGGAGTTATGTGCTAAAGATGCCAGCGAAGCATCTATTCTTGCTGAAACATCTTTCGCGAATGCATTTACCATATTTTTAAAGGCATCGTCAAGATTGTACAATATATCATACCAAGAGCCGTTATGAAGCATGTAGTAGAATATCTCATACCTTTCTTCATATACCTCTCTTGTCTCTTTTGCTTGTTCGATCAGCCTTTGTTCAAAAACTTCCATTATATCGCTGTAAAAACTAACAGTCTCATTGTACAAAAGTTCGTAACTAATATTTTCACCGCTTGGAGTAGTCTCGCCGTAAAATTTTTTAAGTTCATCTCTTGATATTGCCGCTTCAAACGGAGTATTTTTAATACCGTTAAAAAATGCAATAACTACCTCTTTCTTTTTACAAAGATTTGTCTGTGGAACGGTTTGGGCATAAATATTTATATTGCCAAATACCAAAAACAGACATATAAATATCGATGATATTTTCTTACTCACAAGTATCTCCTTCAGGCGAAACTAAAACCATTCCATCCATTGCTTTGCCAAAATTGATGTAAGCTTGTAAACGAGCTTTTGTATTAACAGACATAGCTTCAATTTTTTCATAAACACCAGAACCTTCAGCACCTTTTGTTATATCAAAAACATTGACAATACAATTACTAGAGCGTGACAACTTGATGATAGCTTCCTTTATGCTCATCGGATCTGTAATATTTGCCAACATCATAGACTGCATAGTTATAGCAGCTTGAAACAACGCCTTTTTCTGCTTTTCGTCAGGATAATTTTTAGTGATATATGCTTCTATGTCATCTCTAACGCCATTATTATTCTCATCTGGTCCTGCTATACTCGAACTTCTGTCAAGTTTTGGAAGTCTTCCTTGATCCTCCAAATCTTCTATCTTTTCTTTGAGTGATTTGCTACTGTTGTCATTATGAGGCGTATCTTTATTGTCACTATGTGACGCATTTTTATTGTCATCTCCGCAACTTGTTAGTAAGAAAATAGCAATTACTGCTATCGACACTTTCTTTAGCATATTGTCTCCTTGTGCGAAATTATTTTAGGATTATTATCGAATTATTTTACTTAATAAATAATAAATTTAATATAAAAAAATATTAATAATAAAAAAAGTATCATAAATATATTATATAAAGTGAGAAGTATTAATATATCTTTTCTAACGGTTACAAATATTAAAAATATATATACACAATAATGATATTTTCTTACTCACAAGTATCTCCTCTTGGTAATGATAATGCTGTTCCGTCAAGTGCTTTATTGTATTTCAGATAAGTTTGTAAACGAACTTTAGTATTTGTTGTCATGGATCTGATTTTTTTCCAAGCAATACTTGGATTTTCGTCTCCTTTTTTTACGTCAAATTTTAAAAATATACAATGCATAGCTCTTGAGCTTTTTATACTCAATTTTTTAACAGCAATCATATCCGAAACATCAACCAATAACTCTTCCTGCATAGTCTTTGCAAACTGAAATAGTGCTTTTTTGTGTACTTCATCTGGATAATTTTCAATGATATACTTCTCTATATCGTCTCTGATGCCATTTTGATTTTCATCGATACCAGCTAAACTATCCGTTCTGTCAAGCGTTGGAAGCTCATCGCTTGGCTTTTCACCATTTTGGGAAGTATTGCTGTCACTACTACCACTATTGCACCCCATCAGCAGGATAATAACTGCTACCAACATGAATATTTTTTTAAACATTCATACTCCTTTATTTAATATTGTAATTATGTTATAACATATTTTTATTGAAATATTCATAATTTTTTATGTAATTACTTTTTTAAATAAAATATTTTATAAACTATTACAAATATAAACAGTAATTTAGATGTATTGCAGAAAAATATTTTGATGAAATTAAATTATACAAAATTACGAAACATGTTGGTAGCATAAAACAATTTGTATATTGACATTACTCAACATATAAATAGTGCCCATTTTCTTATTCGCAAGTACTCTTTTTGGTAGTGATGATGCTGTGCCATCAAGAGCTTTGTTGTATCTCAAGTAAGCTACAAGACGTTCTTTTGTGTTTGTTATCATTGAAAGAATTTTATCAGATGCAATACTTGGATTTTGATCCGATACATCCGTGCTTTTAAATTGCAAAAATATACAATGCAATGCCCCTGTATCTTGTATATCCACCTTTTTAACGGCAATCATATCTGTAACGTCAACAAGCAAACTCTCTTGCATTGTTTTTGCAAACTGCAACAACGCCTTTTTCTACTTTTCGTCAGGATAATTTTTTATGACATATGCCTCTATATCATCTCTAATGCCATTATTATTCTCATCTGGTTCTGCTATGTCCGAACTTCTGTCAAGTTTTGGAAGTTTTCCTTGATCCTCCAAATCTTCTATCTTTTCTTTGAGTGATTTGCTACTGTTGTCATTATGAGGCGTATCTTTATTGTCATCTCCGCAACTTGTTAGTAAAAAAATAGCAATTACTGCTATCGACACTTTCTTTAGCATATTGTCTCCTTGTGAAATTATGTGAGGATTATTATCAAGTTATTTAGCTTAACTAATAATAAATTTATTATAATAATATATTAATAATAAGAAATCATTATAAAAATGTTACCATTTTAGCAATAAATAGCGGCGTAACTTAAGCAGACTTGCAGATGTAATCTATCAAATTGGTCGTATCTGTTGTGGATTTGTACGGATTTAGTGCATTTAAGGTACTGCTTGTAAAAGATGGGACTTTGTTTTCAGACTTTTTGACAAAGATAGAGATGATTTTGAGAAAGGTGCGGCAGTACTTACGCCATATAAATACGCCATAAAAAAAGGAGCTAAAATATATGCGGCTTCATATGGTTTTTCGTGAAAATATAAAAAATCGAAACAAACGAAAAATGATTTCGAATGTTTCGATTTTCTTAATAACCTTCGTCTTTTAGTTTTTCGTATTCGTTGCAGCTATCTTCATCGTTTAGATTGCAGCCTTTGGCGAAATATTCTTTTGCTTTTTCATGGTCTTTCGATGTGCCTTTGCCGCTCAAATATAAACTCGCACTGTTATAGCAACCCAAGTTATAATCATTTTCGCAGGCTTTTTCATATAATTCCTGTGCTTTTTTATAGTCTTGTTTTACGCCGTTGCCTTTTTCATATAGAGTACCAAGAGCGTTACAACCTTCAAAGTATCCATTATCGCAAACTCGTCTGTAGAGTGTCATCGCTTTTTGATAATCTTGCTCAACGCCTTCTGCGTTGTCATATGCAAATGCACTATTGTAGCAACCCAAATCATATCCGCCGTTGCATGAAAGCCTATAGAGTTTGTTGGCTTTTTCAAGGTTTTTCTTTAAGCCTTTTCCATAATAATAGAGGTCTCCAAGATTGTTGCAAGCTTCCGGTCTATCTTTGCTGTTGCAAGCTTTGGCATATAGTTTGGCAGCCTTAAGATAATCTTGCTTTACACCCTCACCATTGGCATATGCCATTGCAAGATTGTTGCAGCCTCCGGAGTATCCGCCGTCGCACGATTTTTCAAATAGTTCTACAGCTTTGATAAAGTTTTGTTTTTCATATATATATGCATTAAGATATCCAAGTAAAGAGCAGCTTCTTGCATTCCCGCTATTGCAAGCTTTTTCAAAAAGTTTGGCTGCTTTGCCTATATCCTGCTCCATGCCAACTCCATAGTAGTCGGTATAATATAACAAACCAAGATTTAAACAACTATCAGCATCGCCTTTATTGCAGTTACTTTCCAACTCTTCCGAACTTTCCGCAATGAGCATGGATGAAACTATCAATAAAAATGCAAAAATTTTTCTCATGCAATATCCCTTTTTAGTAAAAATTTACGGCATTATAGCCAAAAAGTATTTTCTAAACAAGCATTTTGTCATTTTTATCCATGCATGTCATTAGCGCATCTTTTACTTTCTGTTTAGCTTTATTTTTGTCAAGTTCTTTTAAATTAAAAGGTTCGCTTATCCTGAAAGTTATGGTTGAAAATGGCTTTGGTATTTTTGCCATATCCCAGCTTTTAAGTTGCCAATATGAATCTGCACTCCAACCAATTGCTACGATGTTGATATTACATTTTTGGCTTAGGATTATTACGCCGTCTGATATGCTATAAAGCGGACCTTTGGGACCATCTGGAGTTATGCCTACATCTTCTCCTCTGTTTAATGCATCAATGGCATTTTTTAGTACTTTTGCCGCTCCTCTTCTGCTGCTGCCCCTAATATAATCCATGCCAAATCTTTTTGCAGCGGCAATAGCTATATCACCGTGTATGTGTTCGCTTACTATAACGTTTATTTTGCGAGATTTTAATTTCGCATATATATAAGGAGCCATAAAAAGCTGTCCATGCCAACATGCCCAGATGACAGGCAGAGACGATGGTTTGTATTTTTGTAGTTCATAGACTTTTTTGCATGTCAAAAAGAGCATTTTTTGTGCAAAAACTATTAAATATGGCAAAACTTTATAACTTATTTTTTTTAAAATTTTTTTCATACAACTTGTCCGTATAAAATCAATCTTTGGGGGCGGGTGATTTTAACGTTTTTTATTTTTCCCAATAACTCTTCGCTTCCATCTACGCAAACGGTAAAGTTTTGAGATGTTCGTCCGGCTACCATTTTGTTTTCTCTTAACTCTTCAAAATATACCTCAAAAACTCTGTCTTTATAATTTGGAGTCATCTCATCAAGTAAACCCGCGTGCCTATCTTGCAGTTTTTTCAATCGCATAGAAGCTGTTTTATCATCAATTGTATTTGTCATTTGTGCGGCAGTGGTAAGCGGTCGGGCAGAGTATTTGAATGAAAATATCTGCTCAAATCTCACTTTTTCCATCACACTCATGGTATCCTCAAAATCTTCATCGCTTTCTCCGGGAAACCCTACGATAATATCAGTGCTTATGGCGGCATCCGGTGACATATCTCTAAGTTTTTGTGCGCGCTCTAAAAACCACTCTTTGGTATATCCTCTTCTCATGGTTTTTAAGATATTGGTAGAACCGCTTTGTAAAGGCATGTGCATGGATTTACAGATTTTGGGGTTTGAAGCGAAGACTTTCAAAAATTCATCGTCCATATGCAAAGGGTGCGGTGAAGTAAAGCGGATTCTTTCTATTTCGTCAATTTCACTGATTTGCGTTAAAAGCTGTGAAAAGTTAAGCTCTCCTCTTTTTCCATTGCTAAGTCTTCTGCCATAATTGTTTACATTTTGTCCGAGTAAAAAAATCTCTCTTGCACCGTTTTTTGCGACTTTTTTTGCTTCACTTAGGATAATCTCATGCGGTATGGATATCTCCTCTCCTCTTGTGTGAGGTACGATACAAAAGGCACATTTTTTATCACAGCCTATAGAGATGTTTATATAAGCTTTGTATGGATTTTGGCGAAACTCCCCAAAGACATATTCGCTCTCATCGTAATTTATATTGATATCCAAAAATTTTTCAGAGTTCACAGCTTGAGTAATTTTCGAAACATTCCTAGCGCCCAAAACAAAACTTACTTCAGGTGCTCTTTTAAATATCTCTTCGCCTAAATGGCTTGCCGTACAGCCGCAAACACCGATTTTGGCACTCTTTTTTTTATGTTTTACAAATTGTCCGATTTCGGAAAATAGTTTATTTACGGGTTTTTCTCTGACACTGCAAGTATTTATGATGATTAAATCGGCTTCACTTTCATCTTGTGTTAGATCATATCGTTCAATACGGTTAAGTTCGGCTATCATGTGCTCCGAATCTCTAACATTCATAGCACACCCAAGCGTTTTTAAAAAAAGTTTTTTTGTCATGAGCGGCTTATAATATATGCACCTCATACATAAAATCTCCTTCGCCAAGCCCATATCTTACTTCACGCAGATAAACACTGAAATTTTTCTCTTCAAAATATTCCACAAGTTTTACTAAATTTTTATGAGGATTTTCTTTGCTGAAATAAAATATCTGTCCACCCTCTTTTTCAATAGCTTCTTCGATTTTATTTAACTGTATGGTTTTTGATTTTTCAGTAAGTGTTGTTTTTGCAAGTTCTAATTCCATAATAGCCGTCCTAATAAATCAATAAAAGCAAATAGTATAACTATATTTGCATAAAATAGCAATTAAAGTAAAATAAAACTACATTTAGATAAAATATGCGTTCTTCGCAATTATAAAAATCACTTTTCATTGAAAAAAGCATCAGGGGACACAATATATGGAAAAAGTCATAGATATTATAGAGTCTATCGCAAACGAAAAAGGGCTCATGATAAATGAGGTTAAAGATACTGTAAAACTATCTTTAGAGAGAACAGCAAAACGAATTTATGGCGAACAATATGAGTATGAGACACAAATAGATGAGAAAAGAAAAATTTTACAGTTGTTTCAAAAAGTTCTTGTTGTATCTGATAATGATGATAGGTTAAATAGCGATAGTGAAAATTATATCAATATAAAAGAGGCTAAAGAGATAGATCCAAATGCCGAAATAGGTGATGAACTAAGATATGAACTGCCTCTTGATAATCTTGGACGCACAGCCGCTGCAACGCTGCAAAAAGAGCTCGAATATCATATACAAAGACTTTTAGAGCAGCAGATATTTGAAAAATACAAAAATAAAATTGGAAAATGCGTACACGGAATGGTTACAAGTGTAGACAAAGAAGAAAATACTTATATAGATATAAATGAAATTAGATGCGTATTGCCACGCAAAAATCGCATAAAGGGCGAAAAATTTAAAGTCGGCAATGTAGTAAAAAGCGTAATTAGAAAAGTCTTTATAGATAAATCAAAAAGAATAACTGTAGAACTTTCCAGGACAAGCCCGCGATTTTTAGAAGCACTTTTGGAACTTGAAGTACCCGAGATAAAAGATGGTACGGTTATCGTTCAAAAGAGTGCGCGAATACCTGGTGATCGAGCCAAACTTGCAGTTGCCTCTCTTCATCCTAATGTTGATGCTGTGGGTGCTACTGTCGGGACGAAAGGTGTGCGTATAAATGCTATAAGTAAAGAGTTGCATAATGAGACTATAGACTGCATAGAGTACTCTACCGTACCTGAAATTTTTATAGCTCGCGCACTTAATCCGGCGGTTATTTCAAATGTTAAGATAGATGGTAAAAAGGGCAAAGTTATGCTGTCTGCAGAGCAAAAATCAAAAGCTATAGGTAAAAACGGTATAAATATCCGCTTAGCTTCCATGCTCACAGGATATGAGATAGAGTTGATAGAAGAGAATTCTAAAAAAGTGGGCGAAACAAAAACAGCCATTGATCCTAATGCTTTGAAAGCGCTTTTTGGAGATTAGAACATATTTGATAATTTGGTTTCATATAGATGCAACCAGACAAAGTAGCCAGTCTCATATATCTGCAGTGGATGCTTAAAATAAAAAAACTAACCGTCATGAATTTCATGACGGTTAGTTCAAATTTTATTTGACTATGACTGTAACCGATACATTGCGCGGCACTGTAAAAGATTCTTTAAAAATGTTTTGTGATGTTTTTCTCAAAAACGGAAAGTGTGCGTGTGCATTAAGTGTTGCCGGAGACGAAGTCGGTAATTTGCGAGTGCTTCTATAAGATTCACTATCAATATATGGTAGTTCAAAACCATCTTGTTTAAGCGAAGGGTATCCGTAACCTTTTGGAGATTGATTTGGAGGCAATAGTGAGATGCCAGCTCCCCAATGCTGCAACGCACCTTCCAAACCTTTGCTATCAAAATTTTTTATCGTTTTATCAAGAATGTTCAAAGAATTTTTTAAAAGAGTTGTAGCTGATGGATTACCGTGGGTTTGAAACAGCTTTTTATAAAAATTTACACCGTGTTGACGTAGCAGATAAGCTCCAAAACTTCCTGCAGTATTATAACTGTTTACATCTCCATAAACCCAATTTGCAAAATCTATATTAAAATTAGAACTGTTTTTAAGCCATAAATAATATCTGGATATACCTTGGTTATATATACTGTTATCATGGATTAGACTACTAAAAAGATCTTCTGTCAGTATAGCACTAAACTCTTCTAAAAACATATCAAAAGGATCTGTAATATCTATATAACGGTTATAGAAATTGATTGCGTGAGTAAGTTCATGCAGTGTTGAACTTAAACCTGCATTAAATCCGGCAGCGCCGTCCAAATAGAACGTTTCGGTATCTACAAACACAACTAATGCTTGGTTGGATCTAGCTGAATATTCTGGCGCTATAAGATTATTAAGGTTAAAAAAGTATCCAGCCATTCCATATGGTTTGTTATTTTTATCAAAATTTGCAAAAACTATATTTAACTGTTGATTAGACGGTATAGCTTCATTTGGGTATTTATGATCTCCCCATGGTTCTCCAGCCAACTCGACAACTTTGGGATATGCGTATAAAAATTTATTGACAACATTGCTTAATATAGTGCTGGTAATTTTTCCGGCTTTATATTCGTCGTTTTCAACCCAAAAGTTTATAATGCGTCCATCGCTTGATACTTGTTTTATGAGCGTTGCTTGGCGTTTTTCAACTTTTTCATATGGTTCTATAATCCATTCTTTCTCGTCGTTCACATTATATACTGCCGCATATATTGATTTTAACGGTTGTTCATTGCTTAAAAGGCTTTGCTGGTATAGTCGAATCAACTCTTCATTGCTAAGTCTTTTTTCAGAGTAAACAATTTTTTTGTCATCTTCTGTAACACTATCAGATATTATGGAATTCAAAGAGGTGTCTACATTTATTTTCGGTAAAACAACATTGGCATCGCCCTCATTTGTAAAAACGATAGTAATTTCTCTATTTGCTACGTTTGATAACTCTACATTCAATTTTGCTGAAGAGGCTACACTATTTTTAGCATGCCAGATGCCGATTCCATTTCCAGTATAATTATTTCCACTGCTACCGCAATAATCTCCACTACAACCGGCACCAAGAGTTATCGTAGTAGAAGGGGTTGGCGTAGGAATAGGAGTCGGATCGGATCCACTTCCGCCACCTAAGCAACCAGACAACAATATGCCAAAAAGCATAAACAACAAAACATTCAAAAATATGTTTTTCATATTTTTATCTCCTTATCGTGAAATTTAAAATTATTAATAAATAATAACATAATTTTTAATAAAGTTAGCATAAATAAAAAGATTAAATTAATATTATTTTTTATAATTATAATAAGGATTATCGTGTGCACGGGCAAAATGCTGATGTGCTTAGAAATTTCTAATATTTATTTTTAAAGCTCATTTTTGATGATTTTGTTTTTATTGCAAAATTTATCTAAAAGGCTTGCTAAAAATTTGGGTAAATTTTATAAAAATTGCGAAGCAAGTACTGCCGCGAAATTTGCAGCAGTAATTTTGAATTTCATTTGACGATGATACTTACAGATACATTAAGCGGTACTATAAATGATTCTTCATATATACCATTTGATGCTTTCCTCAAAAATGGAAAATTTCCACGTGTTTTAAGTATTGACGGAGATGAGGTCGGCAGTTTACGAACCGATGCATAAGAGCTGCCATCAAGTGCTTTTAAATAAAAACCGCTGTCGATGTTTTTTTTAGGATATCCAAAATTTTCAGGCGATTTACCATCCGGCATCATTGCGATACTGGCTCCCCATTTTTGCAAGGTATCTTCTAAGCCTTTGCTGTTATACTTTTTTATAGTTTTGTCAAGAATATTTAAAGAACTTGCTTTAGCGCTCAAAGCTGACGAGTCGCTATGTGTTTTGAGTAAGTCTTTGTAAAATTCAATACCATGTTGACGTAGCAAAAATGCTCCGAAACTTGCTGCTATATCATAACTGCCGGAACCTTTGTTCCAATTTGTAAAGTCATGATTGTAATTAGAGCTGTCTGCAAGCCATTTTATGTATCTATCTGCAATGTCACTGTATACTTCATCTAATTGACTATCAACGATATCTTCCATCATCACAGCGCTCATCTCTTCTAAAAATGTATCGAAAGAATCACCGTTTGATAAAATATCATGTTGATAAAAATTGATTGCATGGGTCAATTCGTGTGCCATTGTACTGACAGCATACAGTATTCCGATATTATTGTTATAAATAGTTTCGGTGTCTACAAATATAGCTAATGCTTCATTAGAATTACTATTATATTTTGATAAAAAATTATTTGTGCCCCAAAAATATCCGACAATTCCATACGGCAAACCGTTTTTGTCAAAATTTGCAAGGACTATATTTAAAGGCTGATCACTTGGTATTAACCGCGAATGTCCATGTGCTCCCCATGGTTCTCCTGCTAAATTAACAGCTCTTTTATATATGTTTGAAAATTTACTAATGATATCATTGAGTATTGTTTCAGTGATTTTATTTATTTGAAATTCGTCGTCTTCAACCCAAAAGTTTATAATGCGTCCATCGCTTGACGCTTGTTCTATGAGTGTTGCTTGGCGTTTTTCAAGAGTGTCAAATGGTTTTATAAGCCATGTTTTTTGACTGCCTTTGCTCCACGCTTTTGATGGCGTCAACTCAATATTTTGATTTTTTAAAACATCTTGTTTTACTAATTCTTTAAGATCAACTCGTCTTTCAAAGTGAATAATTTTGTTAAAATCTTGCACAAATTCATTGCTATATATATTTTTTAATAAAGAAGCATCTATTGTTATGTTGGGCAAATAGACACTATTGCTACCCTCATTTGTAAAAATAACCGTAATCTCTTTGTCTGCGACATTGTAGAGTTTCACATCTAAGTTTGCAGATAGGGCTTCACTGTTTTTAGTATGCCAAATGCCGATTCCGCTTCCGGTATAGTTATTTTCACTGCTGCCGCAATAATTTCCACCGCAGCCAACCGTAAGTGTTTTCGTGATAGTAGGAGCAGACAAAGGAAGAGGTATATCCGGTTCGTCGCTAATATCATCTAAGCCGCAACCTGATGATAAAATACCAAAAAGTATAAAAAGAGCAGCTACGAAGATATTTCTCATATTCTATCCTGTAAGATTTATATTTAAAAATATTAGTATAATTTTATCATAAATTTTAATTATAAATTATATATTTGTTGTATAAGTAACATTTTTTAGCATTGATACTCAATTTTATACATGAAAAGCAAATTTTGCGCCCAAAAATATCATCTTTTTTGCTGCTTATTTGGTATGTTGACTGGTAGCATTGATTGCATTTATATTTTTATGCCAGCGGCAGCTATAAAAGACAGTTAAATAAGTTTACAGTATTTTTTCCGACGCCCAGCTTTACACGTTAAACGTCGGATAGAGCAAATTGACAAAAAAGTCAAATCATTGGACAATGATACTTACAGATACATTAGACGGTACTGTAAACTTTTCTGTGTATGTATACCCCATTGCTTTTCTTAAAAATGGGAAATGGGCATATCCTTCAAGTATAGACGGCGAACTTTGAGGCAGTGAGCGATATTGTTTGTAAACACTTCCATCAAACTCTTCAAAATAAAAGCCGTTATTATCATTTTTGCTAGGATATCCAAAACCTTTTGGCGATTTGTCAGCAGGCAGCATTGCGATACTTGCTCCCCAGCGTTGTAAAGCATGCCCCAAACCTTCACCATTAAATGTTTTTATAGCTTCATCAAGAATATTTATAGATTTTGCATTAGTATTACTTTCGGATATGGACGAATCACTTTTCGTTTGAAATAGTTCCTTGTAAAAATCTGTACCATATTGACGCAGTAAATATGCTCCGAAACTGGCAGCTACATTATAATTACCATCACTATTGCTGTTTTTTTCCCAGTCTGCTAAATTTTGACCATAAAGAGAGTTGTTATGCCATTTTTTATATCTTTTTTCTACGTCATTAAACATAGGGTCTATCTCTTGAGCTATTATATCCTCCATCATAATGGCTGCCATTTCATTTAAAAAAGTATCAAATCCATCTGGCATTAAAACATTACGCTGATAAAATTGAATCGCATGGGTAAGCTCATGCGCTATTGTACTAATACCAAGAAGGATATTATTACTTACAGCATTCGTGTATAATGCTTTGGTGTCCACAAAGATAGCTAGCGCCTCATTTGAATTGGCAATTGTATACTTATTTCCTTGCTTGTCCCCATATACACCGTTTAAAAAGTTGTTAAGACCATAAAAATATCCTAATGTCCAAAGCGATCCTTTGTTATTAAAATCAACAAAAACTATATCTAAAGGTTGATTGCCTAATATTAGCCCTTTTTGTCCATGCTCTCCCCAGGGTTCTCCTATTAGATTTGTTGCGTTGCTTACCACAGTCTTAAGTTTTTGTGAAATATTATCAATTAATTCATCAGTAATTTTTTCATTTCCATACTCACTGGTTTCTATCCACATATTAATAACACGTCCGTTTGCAAGTATTATTTGCCGTTTAAGAGTTGCCATGCGGTTTTCAAGTTTGTCATTGGCATTAGTTATATACCATTCTCGTTCTTGTTCTAAAATCCATGTTTTTGCAAGTATTTGATAATTAATGCTTTGATATGATTCTAATTCTTGTGGTATAAAATCTCTAGAATTAAACTCTCTTATGCTATCAGGAATATAGTTAAACGTGTCAATATATGTTGTATTTTTTACACTCATTTCATTTTTTAAAGCACTATTGACATAAATATAGGGCAGTGAAACTTTCCTTGATCCTTCGTTTGTAAAAACGACGGTAATATTTTTACCTGTTACATTAGACAAAGAGACATTAAGGGCAACATTCTTATTGCCGTTATTTTTATAATGCCAAACGCCTACACCGCTTCCTGTATATGTATTTCCGCTGCTTCCGCAATAATCTCCACTGCAATTGGGGATAAAACTTGGTTCGGAATTTTCATTTCCGCTTTGACCGCTGCTTCCGCCTTCTCCTGTATTTCCGCTGCTATTTCCACTTTCGCCTCCACCACAGCCAATCAAAAACAAAATAATTAATTGCAATAATAATATTTTAAAAATATTTTGCATTTTGTAAAACCTTTCCAATAAGATAAATGAAAAATTTTACTGTAAATTATTCATAAAATTATAAATATCAATTATATTGTAACCTAAAATATTTATATATTTAAGTTAATAGCAGGTGAGAATTTTAATCACATCTTATTTTTTGCATTTATGCCGATAAGTCCTAATCCTGTACGCAGAGATAGAGCTACTATATCCAAAAGTTTTAGATATTTATCTTCAAATTCACTGCCGATTATTTTGTTTTCATTATAAAATTTATGCAAAAGGCTTGCTAAAAATTTTAAATAATCCGTCAATTTTTGTATCTGACGCGAAAGAAATGCATCTTCCAAAACTTCAGGCAATAAAAGTGCGTTAAAAAGCAGATTTTGCGCGCTCTCGTTTAAATCGGAAAGTTTTGCCCCCAGCACATTTTCTCTTTTTTTGCCACTTTTTCCAAATAGCTGATTTATCCTCGCATGTGCATAATT
>JAIROK010000112.1 GCA_031257555.1 Campylobacteraceae bacterium
GAAATTATTAAAATAGATATAGTTTGCTTGAAATTCATATTAGAACCTTCGTTGTTTTTGTGATTAAAAATTCTATTTTAACGCAACTTAAATAGTTATTAATATATAGCGCAAAAGTGTATTTGTATGAGATAATTGAAGTGTAAAGTGTAAAAATTGTTTTAGAAGGGGAATTTGCTGTTTTGTTTTTAAATAAAACTAATATAATTTTTAGTCTTTATGCAGGTTTCAAAAGAACAGAAGTGTGGATATAAAATAATTATGATGATATAATCCATAATATTTAGATTTTTTGCTGTATCTATAATTAATGTATATGGTTTTAATATATTAATGTATAAATAGGTATGGATAGCAGTCTATCAAATTGTATAAATATTAAATATTAATTTTAAAAAATATTTTTTAAAATATTTTAATGTTTTTGATATAAAATAATTAGTTTCTTTTGTAAAATTGTTACTTTTTTGCTCATATCGAAGTGTTTATGCCATACATGGGGTATACATTTATGTAACAAAAATCTACATTTTTTCTTTAAGTTTATATTTTTTCAAGTAAAAAATTTTACTATTCAGAAGGTTTTTAGTTATACTTTTAATATAATTATGTTTTAGTTTTGCAACCAAAGGAGATGCTCGCTTATGTCTCATATGGATTTTTCGCACCCATATTTTGGTGCTTTTTTTATGTTATTTTTTGCGCTTGGAGTATTTGCAGCTATAACTTTTGCAGCAAATTTTATAGGCAAAAAGCTTGCACGAAGAAACGATGAGAAACTAAAACTTACCATTTATGAGTGTGGACTTCCGACTACCAAACAGCCAAATCGCATTAGTTCGCATTTTTATCTTTTTGCGTTGCTATTTATTTTGTTTGATGTGGAGATTATTTTTATGTTTCCATGGGCGGTGAATTTTAAGATCCTTGGTATGTTTGGATTTATAGAGATGGCTCTTTTTATATTGCTTTTGGGAATAGGGTTTGTGTATGCATGGAATAAAGGGGCGCTTGAATGGCACAACATAAAATAAATTATTTTCAAAATGGCGGACTTCCCGTTGCATTGACAACACTTGATAAGATTGTGCAGTGGGGTAGGAGCAACTCATTTTGGCCTGCTACTTACGGACTTGCATGCTGTGCTATTGAGATGATGGCAGCAGGTGCGGGAAGATTTGATTTTGATAGGTTTGGAACGATTTTTAGGGCAAGTCCAAGACAAGCTGACGGTATTATAGTAGCCGGCACACTTTCAAAAAAACATGCTCATTTGATGAAAAGGATTTATGATCAGATTCCGGATCCCAAGTGGGTTATCAGTATGGGAAGCTGTGCCAATACGGGTGGACTTTTCAACACATATGCTACTGTTCAAGGAGTTGATAGAATAATTCCTGTGGACATATATATTCCAGGCTGTGCTCCTCGTCCGGAAACTTTGCAATATGCTGTAATGCTGCTTCAAAAAAAGATCAGGTCTGAAAAAATATCAAGACAAAACAGACCCAAAAGGCTTGTTTAATGCGTCAATACACAGATAGAAAAAATATTCAAAAAAAAGAGTATCACAGCGATAGATTTCATGTAAACACTTCACTCGAAAGATTGACTCCTGATAATGATGAAGTTTTTAAAGAGGATTTTGCCAAGCTTTCTGCTAAGTTTCAAATAAATGACGCTTATATAGAAGCAGATCAATTTGTTATTTGGATAGAGCCTAAAGACAATGTGAGAGTATTGAAATTTTTGAAAAATACCCTTTTTTACAATAATCTTTCCGAAATGAGCGCTGTGGATTTTTTAGCTCAAAGAGGAGAGTTTGAGATTTTTTATCAAATGCTCTCAATGAAAAAACGTAAACGCATGCGTGTCAAGTGCCGCATAAAAGAGCATGAGCCTTTGAAAAGTGCAGTTGATGCATACAAAAGTGCTGATTGGGCAGAGAGGGAAGCTTATGATATGTTTGGCATCCTTATAGAAGGACACCCATACATGAAGCGTATATTAATGCCCGATGATTGGAATGGTTATCCACTTAGAAAAACCTATCCTCTGCAAGGAGATGAAGCAGCACAATGGTATGAGATAGACCAAATCTTTGGCAAAGAGTATAGAGATATTATCGGTCCTGAAATAAGAGACAGTGCGTTTATAGAGAAAGAAGATACAAGAGGATATGCCAGAATTGGACATGAGGTGCATTTTGATGAGCCTTACAGTGAGGAGCCAAGTAAAATCGGCGAATATCAAGAAGAGGGCGGGGTATTGCTTGTCAAAAAGATAAAAAAGAGCAAATCCGTTACCCTCAAGAAGAGGCATTAATCATGATAGTACAACAGCCCAATAGATTAAAACCGTTTTTTGAAAATGTCTCTTTTGACAGAGATGACAATAATATGATAGTAAATCTTGGTCCGCAGCACCCATCAGCTCACGGACAACTGCGTTTGATTTTGGAGCTTAGCGGCGAGAAGATAGTAAGAGCGATACCGGACATCGGTTATATGCACAGAGGCATAGAAAAGATGGCAGAAAATATGATATATAATGAGTTTTTGCCTGTAACCGATAGAATGGATTATATAGCGGCAACTTCAAATAATTATGGTTTTGCTTTGGCTGTTGAAAAACTTATCAGTATTGAGATTCCGCGACGTGCACAGATAATCAGAATGTTGCTTTTGGAGATTAACCGTATCTCTTCGCATCTGTTTTGGCTTGCTACGCACGCTTTGGATATTGGGGCTATGACAGTATTTTTATATGCGTATAGAGAGCGGGAATTTGCTATGGATTTGATAGAGGATTACTGTGGTGCAAGGCTTACGCATAGCGCTATAAGAATTGGCGGCGTGCCCTTGGATTTGCGTGAAGGGTGGCTTGAAAAACTTAGTGAATATCTTGATAAACTGCCCGAAGCTATCAAAACTTACGAAGGGCTTTTAGATGAAAATAGAATCTGGAGAATGCGCCTTGAAAATGTAGGCGTTCTCACAAAAGAGGCAGCACAAAGCTGGGGCGCTTCAGGCATAATGTTAAGAGGAAGCGGCATAGAATGGGATATAAGAAAAGAGGAGCCTTATGGGCTTTATGATGAAGTAGAGTTTGATGTACCTGTGTCCTGTACATGTGATTGTTATGGCAGATATAAGCTATATATGGAAGAGATGCGCCAATCGATGCGGATATTAAGACAGCTAATCTCTATGTATAAGGATACTAATCCGCAGATTATGGCTGATGCGCCAAGATTTATCAGTGCACCAAAAGAGCAGATAATGACGCAAAACTACTCTTTGATGCAGCATTTTGTTTTGGTAACGCAGGGCATGAAGCCGCCTGTTGGCGAAGTGTACGTGGCAACAGAATCTCCAAAAGGTGAGCTTGGATATTATATAAATTCACAAGGTGGTGCATATCCTTACAGGGTAAAAATCAGAACGCCTTCATTTTGGAATTGCAGTCTTTTTCAAGAGATAATGCGCGATTCATATCTGCCTGATGCGATAGCCATGATAGCAAGCTCAAATATTTTGCTTGGTGAAACGGATAGATAATGAGACGATATGATTTAAGAAATTACAAAAGCGATTTTAAAACAAGAGCGCTTGAAATTTTAGATGAAAGCGCCAAAGAAGAGGTTTTGATATTTATTTTTGAGAGCACAACAGATGAGCAGTTAAGAGATCTTGTCAGTGCAATGAGAGAAAAAAATGCCGATGTATTAAACTCTTTAAAATTTAATGAAGTTGATTGGACTGTAACAGTAAGAGTGAAGGATTTGAATGAGTGAGCTTATAAGGGCTTTTGAAAAGTATGGAGTAAGTGTTAGAAAACCAAAAATCGATAATGCAGTTTTATTTATCGGCACTTTACCCTCAATAGATAATGAATTGCTCATAAAAAAGATTTGTGAAAATAGCCCTGAAGTTATCTATTTTTCTCCGATGGAAGATTCGCTTTTGCACCCTAAAGCCGATAAATATATAAAATATGAAATAGGTTCGGAAGCCGGTGTATTAGCTCTTTTGGCAAAAGCTTTATTGAAAAACAAAGAGTTAGATGAGGACGTCCGAAAATATATAGACGAGTTAGATGATGGGTATTTAAGCGCAGAGAGCAACACCGGTGAAGAGGAGATAGAAGAGTGCATAAAGATGTTTGCTGGAAATGGCTTGACGCTGCTTTTGGGAGATGATTTGCATGCGCATCCAAATGTGGATACCATTGCAGGATTAATAGCCCTTATAAGTCGTTTCGAGGTTTTGCATATAAGTTTGTTGAATGAAAGCGAACTGAACTCAAAACATAGTACCGTTTTACCATCTGCAGTGGACGATATAAGCAGCTTTGACGGCACGGCGATATATTTTTATGTACAAAAAAATGAAAGTGAAAAACTTTTAGCATCTTTGCAGTTTGCAACGGCAGCGAAAGTAAAAGATAAAGACGATATAGCCATAATCACAAAAGATAAAAAGTATGAAAAAATTTTTGAAGTATCCGAAAAACTTAAAGGTGTAATAGCTCTTTTAGGTGTGAACGAGAAAAAAGGATATAGATATGAAGTTGCAAATGTGATAAAAAAGGCGACAAATGGCTGATATAACAATAACAATAAACGGCATAAAATGTGTTACAAAAGAGGGTGAAAGTATATTAAACGCTGCAAGAGCCAATAATATATTTATACCCGCAATATGCTATCTTAGCTGTTGTTCCCCCACACTTGCATGCAGACTTTGCATTGCTGATGTTGATGGCAAAAGAGCTTATACATGTAATGCTAAAGCAAAAGATGGACAAGTTGTTATAACAAATACAAAAGAGATTGAAGCAGAAAGACGTGCGATAATGGAAGTATACGCCGTAAATCACCCTTTGGAGTGCGGTGTATGCGATAAAAGCGGTGAATGCGAATTGCAAAATTATGTATTGGAAACAAAAGTTGAAGAACAACATTATGCCGTTAATAATACAAATAGAAGCATTGAAAATTGGGGGCTTACCAGATATGATCCCTCTTTGTGTATAGTGTGCGAGAGATGCGTTACTGTGTGCAAAGACAGAATAGGCGAAGCCGCCCTTAAGACCATACCGCGCGGAGAAGAGTTTGCAGTACCCAAAGAGTATAAAGAAACGATGCCAAAAGATGCGTATGCCGTTTGGAATAAAATGCAAAAATCTCTAATAGGCAAAAATAAAGATGAAAATGGCAATATAATATCTTGCAGTGATTGCGGCGAATGCAGTGCAGCGTGTCCTGTGGGTGCACTGACGACTGTTGATTTTCACTATACTTCAAATGCGTGGGAACTGAAAAAGATTCCCGCATCAAACCCACATAGTTCTGACTGCTCGCTAATTTATTACGAAGTAAAACAGACAAGTGTTTCCGACCCGTCTCCAAAAATTTATAGAGTAAGCAGTGATAAGGATTTTGCTCCTTTAAACAGAGCGGCAAGATTTGGGTATGACTTTGCCAATAGTGTTAAATACAAAGACAAAAAAAGCTTTGATAAGGTTGTGAATTTTATAAAAAATGGTGTTGGCACCATAATATTTAACAGTTTTATTACTAATGAAGAAGCACTTATTTTGCAAAAAATGAAAGAGAAATTTGGCTTCAAACTTGTAAATAAAGATGCATTTTTGTATCAGAGATTTTTAAGGGCTATAAGTAAAGCTTCCGGGTACAGTCTATATAAAGGTTCTATCGAAGATGTAAGAAAAAGCGATTTTATAATAAGCGTAGGCAGCATGCTAAGATATGATTTGCCAAATCTTGGTTTTGCTTTAAATAATGCTCTTAAGATAAATAAAGCCTCTGCCCTATATGCGCATCCCATACATGATAAAATTGTACAAAACTATTCTAAAAATTTGATACAGATGAACTATAAAGCAGGAAGTGAAGAGGCAATCTTGTATCTTTTGTTGGAGATATTTGTACCCGCAGAAGAGCTTGATAATGTTACAAATAAATGTTTGCAAACTTTTCATGTCAAAGAGACAAAAATTATAGATGATCAAGAGGTTGAGATATACACTTCAAAGCTTTGGAATATAGCTGGAACGGAAGATATAAAAGCAAAAATAGAGGAGTTGAAAGCTTCAAAAGAGAGTGTAAGCTTGATTGTGGGACAAGATATACTAACGCATCCGCGATGGGAAAATATGGCTTATATAATAGGAACGTTAGAGAGACTTACAAATATAAAAACAGTGATAATTCCGCATGAGACTAACTCTTTGGGCGTTGCTTTGATATGTGATCTTGATGAATTTGGAGAGGGCAGTTCTCTTGGCTACAATCACCAGGCAGATATAACCATAAGCGCACTTAAAGGTGGGGATTTGGATATGCCCGCTCTCAATCAGCAGGAGGGTACGTTTACCAATATAGACAAAAGAGTAGTGCCGACAAATGCCGCACTTCCTTACTATGGTTATGAGTTAAGCGATATTGCAAATGCTTTGGGTATATATTCCGAATATACTGTAGATTATACAAAAAAGCTTCCTAAAAAGAACGGTTTTAAAGATGTAGAATTTGATGAGCTTACCAATTATTATGACAACAGTGGAAATGAACATAGAGGATATCTTTTGGAAAACAGTCCCAAAGAGGTTTTAAAAACTCCTTGCGGATTTGAAAAGCTGACTTTTTATGAAAATCTGATTTATAAATTAAATCCGCGCTCACAGTTTAATACATTTGTAAACGCAGCGCATCAGACGAAACTTACTCCATATCTTTATGCTTCAAAAGAGTTTTTGGATTTTCATGGTTTTAAGGAGGGGGATTTGGTCAATATCTTTTTGCGTAATGGCATTTCTCTATCTTTATATATAAAAAAAGATATTAATATATCCGGCGAATTTGCCTATGTGCCAACATTTGATGAGAAGATAAACGTGTATCCGTTTTTCAAATACTACAGATTTGCTGAAGTTTCTATAAAAAAGGTATCAAATGAGTGAAGCCGGCATAATTATACAAACCATCATAAAAGGGATAATAGTTTTAGCTGTAATAGCTTCCATAGCAGGATTTGCTACATATGTAGAGCGTAAGATTTTGGGCTTTATGCATCGCCGTTTAGGTCCTATGTATGTAGGACCTTTTGGACTTTTGCAAGCATTAGCCGATGTTGTCAAGCTTTTTATGAAAGAGGATATCATACCGCAAAATTCTGTGCGCATCATCTTTTTAACAGCGCCTCTGATAAGTGTAACAGCCGTATTCACAGCATTTGCAGCTGTTCCGATGTTTTCGGACTTTACTATCGCCGGTTATACCGTACACCCTATCATTTCAGACATAAATGTGGGAATTTTGTTTGTTCTTGGAGTCTCATCTGCTAGTATGTATGCGCCTTTATTGGCAGGTATGAGCAGTGCCAATAAATGGTCGCTTCTTGGCGGAGCGCGCGTTGTGGTTCAATTGCTGTCATTTGAAGTGATAACAGCGCTTTCTATTTTAGCCCCCATAATGCTTGTCGGATCCTTATCGCTTATTGATATAAACAATTTTCAAAATAACGGAATTTTTGATTGGCTTGTTTGGAAACAGCCTGTAGCATTTATACTTTTTTTAATCGCAGGTTTTGCTGAAACAAACAGAACACCATTTGACCTTTTAGAGCAGGAATCAGAAATAGTAAGCGGCTATATAACCGAATATTCGGGCATGCGCTGGGCGCTTTTTTTTCTTGGTGAATACTCAAGCATGATGTTAATTTCGCTTTTAGTAAGTATCATGTTTTTTGGCGGATTTAATTCGTTTTGGGTAATACCCGGCGGCGCTATGATATTACTTAAAGTTCTGTTTTTTATGTTTTTCTTCATGTGGGCTAGAGGAGCTTGGCCGCATGTAAGACCTGACCAATTAATGTGGCTTTGCTGGAAAGTGTTGATGCCGATAGCGCTTTTAAATATTTTAATTACCGGATTGGTATTGTTATAATGGGGGTTAGATATGGGACTTGATCAATTTAAAAATCGCAATACAAACGGATATATATACTATAAACACGAAGAGCCTGCAAAAAATGGCTGGGAAGAGTTTGTAAAAGTATTTAAGCGAAGTATAAAACTTGAACTTTTTGCAGGACTTTGGATAGTTTTTAAAGAGATGGCAAAAGGCAAAAAAAATAGCCATACTACACAATATCCGTTAGAAAAAATGCCGATAGGTCCTAGATACCGTTCAGTACATAAACTTCTGCGACTTTTGGAAAGCGGTAATGAAAGGTGCATAGGGTGTGGGCTTTGTGAAAAGATATGCGTCTCAAATTGCATAAGAATGGATACAAAAACTGATAAAAATGGTCGTAAATTTGTTGATGAATATACGATAAATTTCGGACGTTGTATATATTGCGGACTTTGTGCCGAAGTGTGTCCGGAGCTTGCTATCGTGCATGGAAATGAGTATGAGTATGCAAGTGAACAACGTTCTTTGTTTGGGCTTAAAAAGGATATGCTAACACCGATAGATGAATTTAAAAACAACAGGCAAAAAGAGTTTGAAGGATATGGGTCTTTAAGCAATGATGCCGATAAAAGCGTTAAAAAAACGCCGCTTCCGTATTAGGAGATAAGATTATGTATGAGGCTATTGCTTTTTATGTTTTTTCCGCATTTGTTATAGGATTTTTCTTGATAACCGTATTGAGCAAAAATGCTCTTTATTCAATGAGTTCGCTTGCCGGTGGAATGGTATTTATCGCAGGCTTTTTTTTCTTATTGGATGCCGAGTTTATCGGTGTCGTACAAATAGTTGTATATACGGGTTCAGTTATGGCGCTTTATGCGTTTGGTATGATGTTTTTTGATACGACACGAGATGTAAAAGAGAACGTAACTTCCAAAAAGCTGATATATGCCCTAAGTATTACGTCCGCTCTTTTAATGCTTGCTATTTTAAGTGCACCGATTATTTCCGAAAATACCTCCCTGCTTTCTGCTGTGGATAATAATCTCGGAAATACCCGCATGATAGGAATTGTACTTTTTAGTAAATATTTGGTTGTATTTGAGCTTGCCGCAGTGATGCTGCTTACTGCTATGATTGCCGGAATTGTTTTAGTAAGCAAAAAGATGAATGTCAATAAGGAGGCTGAATGATAGGGATTAATCACTACCTTGTGCTCTCGGCAATTTTATTTGCGATAGGTTTGCTTGGTGTTTTAAGACGCAAAAGCCTTTTGATGCTCTTTTTTGCGACAGAAATTTTACTAAATGCCGCAAATGTCGGTTTTGTTGCGGTTGCTAAGTTTTACATGGATATAAGCGGACAGATATTTGCTCTATTTATCATAGCTATAGCCGCAAGTGAAGTAGCGGTTGGGCTCGGACTGTTAGTGCTTTGGTATAAACGCAACGGCACTATCGATCTTGACAGCTTGAACATTATGAAGGGATAAAAATGGAAAAATATGTGTATATAGCCCTTTTCACACCGCTTGCTGCCGCTTTGTTTGCCGCTTTGTTTACATTTGGCAGAAAAAGGCTTATCGCAGGAGTTATAAACTCATTTCTCATAGGTGCTTCTGCCGTATCGTCTATTATACTTTTGATTGACGGCAACAGACTGCACATAACTTTAAGCGACTGGATAAGCGCTGGAGACTTTAGTGTACCTTTTGGATTTGTAGTAGATGAGGTATCGGTCATTATGATGGTAACGGTTGGAATAGTTTCAACGCTTGTACATCTATATTCCATCTACTATATGGAACATGATGAGGGTTTTAACAGATATTTTTCATATCTTTCGGCATTTGTTTTTTCAATGCTTGTACTTGTTATGAGCGATAATTTTCTAGGACTTTTTATAGGCTGGGAAGGAGTTGGTCTGTGCTCATGGATGCTTATAGGCTTTTGGTATCATAAAGACAGCGCATCATGGGCAGCAAATGAAGCTTTTATAATGAACAGGATTGCTGATCTTGGTATGCTTCTTGGCATTTTTGTTATATATTGGCAAGTTGGGAGCTTACAATATGATACGGTGTTTAGTACCGTCTCTTATTTAGACAGCGTTACAATAACGATTATAGGCATACTTCTTTTTGTAGGCGCTATGGGTAAATCCGCACAGTTTCCACTGCACACATGGCTTGCAGACGCGATGGAGGGACCAACGCCCGTATCCGCACTAATCCATGCGGCTACTATGGTAACAGCCGGAGTATATCTTGTCATTCGTGCCAATCCGCTTTTTTCACTTATACCCGATGTCGGATTTTTTATAGCAAGCCTTGGTGCGTTTGTAGCAATTTTCGCCGCACTTATGGCACTTGTAAATAATGATTTAAAACGTATCATTGCTTACTCTACACTCTCACAGCTTGGATATATGTTTGTAGCCGCAGGACTTGGGGCTTACTGGATAGCTTTATTTCATCTGATGACTCATGCGTTTTTCAAATCACTCCTCTTTTTGGGTGCCGGAAATGTCATGCACGCTATGCATAATGAGCTTAATATCAAAAAAATGGGCGGTATGTATAAAAGCATGAAATACACCGCCGTACTGATGATAATAGCTTCTGTTGCACTTGCCGGTATATGGCCGTTTGCCGGATTTTTCTCCAAAGATAAGATTTTGGAAGTTGCACTAAATGAACACGCTTACATACTTTTTGCTGCTCTTTGGATTGGAGCCGGTTTGACTGCGTTTTATAGTTTCAGGCTTATTTGTTTTGTATTTTTTGGTGAGAAAAAGTATGAAAAACTTCATATTCACCCGCATGAAGCTTCTGTTTTGGCTATAGTTTCTATGATTCCTCTTGGTATTTTAGCTATTATCTCAGGTGGTTTGTTTGAACATGGGTTTAGTGAGTTTGTAACCTCTTTACTTCCGCTTTATGAGTTTAAATTAGACCATTTTTTGGTAATTATCATGATATCAGCGACATCTATCATAGCAATTTTTGGTATATGTTTTGCTATTTACATGTATATTGTGCATGGTGGTTTTTCAAAAGAGTTAGAAAAAAAATTTATTTATAAGCTTTTGTTTAACCAATACTATATTCCAAAAATTTATGCAAACTACATAATGCGTCCGTTTGAAAAACTCGCCTTGTTTTCATGGAAAAAAGTTGATGAAAAAATAATTGACACTACTGTTGATATGATTGCAAATGCAATGAGATACGGCGGAGAAAAAGCAAGAGGCATGCAAAGCGGAAATCTTTCCGTAATGCTAAGATGGATGATTTTTGGTCTTGCATTGCTTTTGGCTGCAGCAATTTTTTACGGCGCTTAAGGAGTATTGTTTGGAATTTTTATTAATTTTTGCGGTTATCTTTCCGGCGCTTGCGGGATTTTTAGGTTTTATGATACATAAAGACAGCATCAAAGTTTACGGCATAGTTGTAACATTTTTGGAGTTTGTTCTTACTCTTGTTATATGGGGACTTTTTGATAATTCACTCGATGGATTTCAAATGCTCATGAGCATTCCTGTGATTTCGAAATTTGGCATAAACTTTATTTTCGGAATAGACGGCATATCTTTATTTTTAGTAATTCTAAGTGCATTCATAACATTCATTGCATTAGTTGGTCTTGGAAATATGCAAAATATAAAAAATCTCATCATATCCGTACTGTTTTTAGAAATGACCATGATAGGCGTATTTTTGAGTTTGGATATGATAATTTTTTATCTTTTTTGGGAGTTGTCTCTCGTGCCTATGCTCTACATAATAGGAGCGTGGGGTTCTGATAAGCGCATATATGCGGCTGTTAAGTTCTTTTTGTATACATTTGCCGGCTCTGTGTTGATGCTGGTGGGAATACTATATTTTGCTTATTTGTATTATCTATCTTCCGGGGGCGTTTGGAGTTTTTCATTTATAGATTGGCAGACATTGGGAATTTCGTTTGATATTCAACTTTGGTTGTTTGGCGCATTTTTCTTGGGATTTGCGGTAAAAGTTCCGATGTTTCCGTTTCACACGTGGCTTCCATATGCGCATGGACAAGCGCCAACGATAGGTTCTGTAATCCTTGCTGCCGTTTTGCTCAAAATGGGTACATACGGATTTGTAAGATTTTTATTGCCGCTGTTTCCGGATGCGGTTATATACTTTTTAATACCAATTGCTATTTTATCCGTCATAATGGTCATATATGCCGCTTTGGTCGCTTTTGCACAAGATGATATGAAACAGGTCATAGCTTACAGTTCCATATCACATATGGGTGTTATCATTTTGGGTGTGTTTGCTTTGAATGTTGAGGGAATAAGCGGCTCTGTATTTTTTATGATAAGCCACGGCATAGTAAGCGGGGCTTTATTTATGCTGGTAGGAGTGATATATGACAGGCGTCATACAAAGCTTATGAGTGAATTTGGTGGACTTGCTTCGGTAATGCCGCTGTATGCCGCTATTTTTGCTATTGTCATGATGGGCAGCGTAGGACTTCCGCTTACGATAGGGTTTGTAGGTGAGTTTTTATCGCTGGTCGGATTTTATAAAGTAAGCTGGTTTTTAACTGCGATTGGAGGCTGCGGTATAATTTTAGGCGCGATTTATATGTTAAAGCTTTATAGAAAATCATTTTTTGGTGCATTGACCAATAAAGAAAATAAACATTTAAAAGATTTGCATTCCCGTGAAGTTTGCGCACTTGTTCCGATGGTACTTTTGGTGGTAGTATTGGGAGTATATCCAAAACCTTTACTGACTCCGATAGAAAAAAGTGTTAAAGGTACTATAGAGACTATGCATTATAATGCTAAAAAATATGAAACAAAACTGTTTTTGGAAAAAGTAGCTGCCAAAGGGGATAAATAATGGAAAATTTAACATTTGAAAACCTTAATTTATATACATTAATTCCTATGATAATTCTAACTTTAGGAGCACTTGGCATCATTTGCATAGATATAGCCAAAAAAGGGCTTTCAAGAAGTTTTTATGCCATGCTAAGCATACTTTTTTTGACTGTTAGCTTGGCTTTTGTTGTAGCTTCCGATACAAATGTATACGGTTTTTTTAATATGCTGATAATAGACGGAACGGCAAAATTGGCACAAATAATTATTTTAGTCGCATCTTTGCTTTTTGCCCCTTTGATATTAAGCGGCAAAGAGTTTGATGAGCACAAATTTGCCGAGTATTTTGCATTTTTACTTTTTGCTGTAACGGGCTTTTTATTTATGGTCTCTACAAACAATCTGATACTTATATTTGTAGGTCTTGAGACAGCTTCGCTTGCTTTATATGCAATGATTGCTATGCACAATAAAAATAACGCTATTGAAGCAGCTTTAAAATATTTTACAATGGGGGCTCTTTCAAGCGGATTTTTTGCTATGGGCGCAATGATACTTTACGCATTAACTTCAAGCGTAGATATAAATATTATAGTTCAAACGCTTGCGCAAAGAGATTTTGAACCGATGATAGCGACACTTGGCGCATTGGCATTTATTTTGGCATCTTTTGCATTTAAACTCTCGATAATACCTTTTCATACATGGACACCCGATGTGTATGAAGGAAGCACGGCAGCCCTTGCAGGATATATGTCCGTAGTCCCTAAGACTGCTGGTTTTATCGTGATTATAAGATTATTTGAGACACTTATTGATGAAAAATTGATATGGGCTAATGATATACTTTATTTATTAGCCGTGGTTACTATGACGCTTTCAAATATTATGGCACTTGTCCAATCCGACGTAAAAAGAATGCTAGCATTTAGTTCTATCTCGCATGTAGGGTTTATTTTATGTGCAGTTTTGATAGGCTCAAAACAGGCAAATGAAGCTATATTTTTGTATTTGATACTGTTCATGTTTGTGAATTTCGGTGCATTTACACTGCTCTGGATAGCAAGAAATAAAGAAAATTTATACGATGAGCGTTATCAGCACCCGTACTCTAAATTTTCGGGCATGATAAAGATAGCACCTATGGGTGCTGTAATAATGGCTTTGTTTATGCTTTCATTAGCGGGTATTCCGCCGTTTTCCATATTTTGGGGCAAGATATATATCATGAGCGCTGCCATACAAGAGGGCTTTATCATTTTAGCTGTAATAATGGCTTTAAATAGCGCGATAGCCGTATATTATTATTTGAGGTTAGTAGTTTATATGTTTTTAAAGGAGCCTTTGCAAACAGATGGCACTGTTTACATAGAAAACGCTTCAAAGCCACTCATGGTTGTTGTTGGCATAGCAGCCATCACTGCGGTAGCAGCTATATTTTTTGTAGAGCCGATAATTACAGTGATAGGTTGTTATTTGTAAAATTTCGGTTATTTTTACAAAGAACCAAAATGTAAGAAAATTAACAATCAAAATAAATATGGTATTTTTGCCATCCGGTGTGTTATTGAGATAAAACAAACGTTATATCGAAACCTGGTTCGTCTATTTTTGTTCTTTTTCGACCAAATCAAGAGAAGTATTTTGCTGTAATTATAAAAGAACATAAAATATCCGCCACACACTCTTTCGTAAATAGTAAAAAGTGGATAATACAGATTTTTATTTTGGTTTTTGCCGTTTGCCGACAAAGTTTTTAATCAAAGCGGGAGATTATCCCGCTTTTATAGCTGATTAAAATTACAACCACTTATTATTGTCGCATTCATTGAAGTAATTGCGTACCGTACCATTATAGAACGCATATGATCGTTTTACGGTGGATCCGAAAGTATAATATTGATCTACCGGTACGCGCCATACCAAACTACTAGGTTTTTCATCAAGCATATCAAGCTCAGCCAAATTAGCTTTGAAATTGTATGTTGTAAAACAAACAAGCAGCTTTCTTTTTTTATAGCCTAAAAATAAAGCGACATATGCAATGCTCATTTTCCTGCAAACGAACTTCTTACGTGACAAATAGGCGTGCTCAAATGAGGATAATTATCAATAAATTGTATACTTTTATCTTCTCCAACTATAACATCAAACATGCTTTTACCATTGAGTTCAAAAACACCGCCTAAAGTACCCCAAAAACCAAAAATAATCTGTTATGGCTAAAGTTAAAACATAACTCGGGAAAGAATTTTGAATATCCGCCGTTATAACCGTCATCAACAAAACCACTTGTGATATAAATATGATAGATACCGGGAGCCGGCAAAGATTTTATCACCATTACGGTAGTTGGTTCATTGATGCCGCCAAAACCATAAAAGCATTTTCCATATTTAACATTTGGGATATCACTCTTTATCTGTATTTTTGCAACGTTATCATATCCACTATACCATGATGAAACTCGGACATATCCCACACCATTGCTACCACCGCAAACATTTATATTAGTATCTACTCCTTTTATCGTTCCTGTGATTTTATCCTCTTTATCTTTTAATTCATAGCAAGTATCGTCATCCATGGGGGCGTCTATCCTTACTCCGCCGCATACTCCTTTTACATATTTGTTATCTATCTTATAAATTTTGCTTTTACCTGTTGCTTTGTTTTGGAAATCATATATCTTGCTGTCAAGAGCAAAGCTGTTTATCGATATACCTGCCAAACTATACAAACCGTGAGCGATCGTCCTAAAATCCCCATCCAATCTATCTTGGCAAACCTTACACTCCTCTTCGCTTTTTTGATTGACGGCGTTCCATACGGAATCTTTGTTGTTGTGTTCGTCTATGTATCCTGTTACGGCATTTATGATAGCTTCTCTTGTTTCTATCGACTTCCGCTTTATAACCATATTTGCATTTATACGAATATCCAAAGCCGTTACACCCATATAGTACATAAAGTCGTGAAAATCATTTGATTTTACTACGGACAGCAAAGCTTGTATTTCATGTAAAGAGTCGCCACCCTCATGTGTTGCAAACGCATCTACTTGCTTTGAAAAATTTCGGGCTGTATCCCTTCTTGCCAAAAACCCTCTTTATAGTCAAAATCATCTTTTTTCGAATAATCTTCTACCGCCAGCATATTTTCATATCTCGGTAATGGCTTTAAAGACGAGTAGTACTCTATATATCTTACGGGGTTTATGTGAGTTGGGTCTGCCGTTGAGCTTATGATAAATTTGTCGAAAGTTTCATCATGGTTCCAAGTTGAGCTATATTGACATGTTTTAAAAATTTGGCAAGTACCCCATATTCAAAATCTGTCGATAATTTGCTATGAACGGCTTTGTAGAAAAGATTTCCCTAACCAAACGTTACTATGATAGGACCTTTGCTCTCAAGCATACTGTTTTTGATTTTTTCGATTATATCCTTAATGTCTTTATCCAAAGTCTCGCTGACGTCATAATGCGCTATTGCATTTGAGAGCTCTTCAACCGCTTTTTCCAAAGCTTCGCTCAAAAGAAAATCAGCCGCTGCTCCAGCCTCTTTTGTGCTTAATTTAAATTGGCGTATAAGGATAGCAACTAAGGCTTTTTTGGTTTTTTCGGGCGCATTTTTTACTATCGCTTTTGCAAATTTACCTCCCAGATAGTCCATGCCCAAGCTTACAAAAAACCAAGGACTCGCGTTGTAAAAACTTGATAATTGACTGTTTGCCTCCATGGAGTCAAACAGTTTTGCCGTAAGAGTATCTCCGAACCTCTCTTTGGCAGAGTAGTTGTACAGGAGTTCTACATTGGCAAGACTATCCATTAACTCTCTATCGCCGCTGTATTTTTCTTGAAGTACAGTTTCTTCTATTTTCTTTTTATGTTTAAAAGCATCTTATTTTAAGATAAGCATATCATTTATATAATATATATCGCTCATGCATTTGTTTACATTCAAACCCTTCATAACATCGGACGTTGGAACACAAAAAAGAAATATCGGTAAAAATATAAATAGTATCTTTTTCATTTTATTTTCCCAAAAGAGTATCTACGTCAAAATCGCAAAAACGTTTAAGCGAATCTTTTTGAGTTGAGTATGCTCCGCCGCTTAAATAAAATTATATTCACTGTAAGCTTTTGCTCGCCGGATAGTGTTGAATTGGATGCTTCTCATTGCATCATACAGATTGTAATTGTCTTCATCTATAAATGTCGGGTTACCATAACGTTTTGCATCATCTATAAAATACCATTCACAATATTGTGAGTTATCGACATATTGTGTAGTTTCTTTTGCCTTTTCCGGTTCTTGTATCACTATCTGATAAGCTCTTGCCCGTTGCATAGCTATTTCTCGTACTATTTGATGGTAAGGAACTTTTACCGTGTCGTCGCACACTTCAGTAATTGCTTCTCGTACAGTGCCGTTTGCTAGAGTGATATTTATATCCTCTCTAACACAATTTGGATGCGTGTCATAGTGATGATATATCCACACTTCCACATCGTCTCTTACCCCGTTATCATTTGTGTCAATGCTAAGCAGAGTTTTATCGTTTTCTATTGAGTCCGGACAAGGAGGAAGCTGATAACCGTGCACCATCTTTCCTCCGCCGGAGCAAACATATTTTTTGCTGTTATCATTTTTACCGACAAAGCTGTCGGTAGAGGCATTTGTGTTATTGTCTCCAACTGAAACGTTTGTGTTGTTATCAACATCTGTTGTCGTACTTGAAGAGCTTTCTTCGCTGCAAGATATCAGCGTAAAAGCAACTGCTAATGGGATAAGAATTTTTACATTCATAGCCATACCATTTTTAAAAAAATTTATACATGCAAACATGAAACAGAGTTTTTTGTCCACATGTAAAAACATTTTTCTATTTTGTAATTTCAATTTCCATTTCTTATCATGTTTTAAAACAACATAAAACATTACTTACAAATAAAACAGGAAAACTTACAATGGCGTTCTACAGATTTCAGTTCAATTTGACTCTCCTTTAAAATCTCAATGACAATACAAAACAAAGAAAATTTTATGCTTTATTTTTTGTCTATTCTATATCAAATGCCACTCTAAATCCCAAATCATCTTCTCTTGCAACGGGCAGTTTGTGGTGTCTTACGGCTGAACGCATATATTCGGCACTATTTATCCAGCCTCCACCTCGTATGGCGATATTTTTTAATGATGACAGGTTATTTATGGGGTCTTTTTCCGGACTTTTTGCATAATATTCGGAGTCATACCAATCCGCAGTCCATTCCCAAACATTTCCATGCATATCGTAAAGTCCCCATTTGTTGGGCTTTTTTTGACCTACAAAATGTGTTTGAAAAGGCTGTTTTGAAGATTTGTCGTAATACCAAGCATAAGATGCAAGCTTATCGGCACTGTCACCAAATGAGTATATGCTTTGAGAAGCTGCACGCGCCGCATACTCCCATTCTGCTTCGGTCGGAAGACGATATTTGGTTGTATTTTCAAGTGCATTTAGTTTTGAAATAAATTTTTGGACATCATACCAATTTACGGACTCTACAGGATTTGAGTTATTTTTAAATTCGCTTGGATTACTGCTCATGATTTTTATCCACTGCTCTTGCGTTACCTCAAACTTACCAAGGTAAAAGTTACGGCTTATGGTTACATTATGAGGCGGAAATTCATCAGTATTGCCGATTTTTTTATCTGTACCCATTTCAAATGAGCCTGAAGGTATGAGAACGAACTCCATTGCAATGCTGTTTGAGAATGTCTTGTTTGCACTTTTGCTCTCTTTTGTATTGGAACAACCGCTTATTGCAAGCAAAGCTGTTATAAAAATTATGATATTTTTCATCTTTGCTCCATCTATTTTTCTATAATGATAGGATAATTATTATTTATATAAGTTTAATTATTATATTTTATTGAATGCGTCTTTGCCTACAACCGTAGTCCAGGGCAAGAGTTTATATGAAATTATGAGATTATTTTTTACATACGGATCATTTTTTGCAAAATTTTCAGCAATTTTATGATCATCTATCAAAAACAAAAATGCCGAACCTCTTTCTCCAAGAGCTCCTGCGAGTATCAATTCGCCGCGTTTTTGAGCCTCTTTGGCAAGCCTTAAGTGCTCATCTCTAAACTCGTTTCTTTTTATCATATAATCCTCTACTGCTTCATAAATCAATAGATAGTGCATAAAAATCCTTTATGACATAAATTATTGCAACTCTTTGTATTGTTCGTAATTGCCTTTAAAGTCTTCCAGCGTACCGTCATCTTTTATCTTTATAATTCTGTTTGCAAATGCGTCTATAAGCTCTCTGTCGTGAGTTACGCATATAACTACTCCGTCAAATTTATATAAAGCTTCGCCCAAAGCTACGATGGCTTCCAAATCAAGATGGTTATTTGGCTCATCTAAAATTAAAAAATTGCCTTTTTCCAGCATTATTTTTGAGAGCATCATTCTGTGTTTTTCACCGCCGCTTATGGATTTTATACTCTTTTTTTGCTCTTCACCGGAAAACAACATGCGTCCTAAACATTTTCGTATTTCGTCCAAATCTTTTTTATCATCAAATTGTTGCAGCCACTCAAAAAGCTCCATATCGCCCTTAATGATATCGGTAGTATCTTGTGGGAAATAGCTTGGCTCTATAGTTGCTCCCCAAAAGATTTTGCCGTTTTTTGGAAAAAACTCCTGTGTCAAAAGTTTGCAAAGCGTGCTTTTACCTATACCGTTTGCTCCGATAAGTGCTATTTTATCTCCCTTTTCCACTTTAAAACTTATATTGTTTAACACATTTTTGTCGCCATATGAAAAAGAGAGATTATCAACGTGCAATACTTCATTGCCTATGTCTCTTTTGCGCTTAAAAAGAATGCTTGGGTCTCGTCTTGAAGAAGTTTGCAATTCGCTTATATCTAATTTCTCAAGCTGTTTTTGTCTGCTTGTGGCTTGCTTGGCTTTTGAAGCATTTGCAGAAAAACGTCTGATAAAACTCTCCAATTCCTCTTTTTCTTTAAGTTTTCTGTCGCGCTCCATCTCGGACTGTTTTTGAATAAGCGTAGATGCCATATACCAATCATCGTAATTGCCGCTAAATTCACGGATTTTTTTAAAATCTATATCCAAAATATTTGTAACTACGGAGTTCAAAAAATGTCTGTCGTGAGAGATGACTACAATAGTTCCGTTATGTCTGTTTAGTTGTTCTTCAAGCCAGGATATAGCGTCTATATCAAGGTTGTTAGTGGGCTCATCTAAAAACAAAATATCCGGTTTTGGAAACAAAACTTGCGCTAAAAGCACTTTAAACTTTTCAGCGCTTGTTAAAGAGCGCATCAAATCATTATGTTTTGAAGCATGAAATCCCAAATCTTCAAGAATTTTTTCTATAACTACTTCGTATTCATAAGTCGGATCTTCTTCAGCACAAATTATCTCCAAATCAGCCAATCGATTATTAACGCTTTCATCTGAAAAATCGCCGCTTTCGTAAATCTTCTCTTTTTCTTTTACCGCATCGTAAAATTTTTTATTGCCGTATAAAACCGCATCTTTGATGCTAAAATCCTCATAAGCAAACTGATTTTGACTCAAAACACCAACTCTTAATGCGCTGTTTATAGATACATTTCCGGAGCTTGGTTCTATCTCGCCTGATAAAATTTTTAAAAATGTACTTTTGCCGGCGCCGTTTGCTCCTATAAGCCCGTATCGTTTTGCATTATCAAGTTTAAAACTTATATCTTCAAACAAAACTTGAGCGCCAAATCGCATAGTTATATTATTTACTTGAACCATAATACCTTAATCCTCTTTTTAATAGTGAGAGTGTATTTTATCAAAAAAGTTAAATCTTTCGAAGATATTTTTGCTGATATTTTAAATTTTAACACAAATAGTGTCTAAATATATCAAAATACTCTATTATAAGCGGCATATAATTTGGTGTTGGTTTTATACACATAGAAAAACTATAGAAATATTTTAATTTTATATTATAAAAATATAAGTGTAATAAAAGTTTGCAAAAATTTTTTTGATATAATTTTATTTATTTTTTTGGAAAACAGTTTTGGAAATAACATTAGAATTGATAATATATCTATTGGCTTTAGGTTTAGTTGTAGGTTTTATGGCAGGACTTTTAGGAATTGGCGGCGGCGGGATAATGGTTCCTGTGTTGTCCGTTATATTTATAAATGAAGGCTTAAGCGCTGAAAAAGCTGTGCCATTAGCTCTTGGAACCTCTATGGCTTCTATAGTTATAACATCATTTTCCAGCATGAGAGCACACAAGGCTAAAGATAATATTATATGGAAAGCTTTCAAATCAATGGCTCCTGGGGTAGTTTTGGGAGTTTTGGTCGGTACATTTATAGTCTCTATAACAAACTCTTTGGCTCTTTGTATATTTTTCAGTATATTTATGGCATATATATCCGTGCAGCTATTTTTGGACAAAAAACCAAAACCCACAAGAGAACTTTTACCAAAACCATATCTTTTTGGCGCAGGCGGCGGTATAGGAACGATATCCGCACTTGTATCCATAGGAGGAGGCTCTTTAACAGTACCTTTTTTGATTTGGCAAAATATTGACGGTAAAAAAGCTATAGGAACTTCAGCCGCACTTGGATTTCCACTCTCAATAACCGGCGCTTTAAGTTATATGATAATAACCGGCATAGGAAATATCGATATACAAACTTTCACTTTCGGATATGTATATCTACCCGCCGTGTTATTTATATCATTGACAAGTTTTTTTACGGCAAAACTTGGAGCCAAATGTACGCAAATTCTACCTGTCTCTATACTGAAAAAAATACTCGGCACATTAAATGTGATACTTTGTACGAAGATGATAGTGTCAGTTATATCTGAATTTTAATTGGCTGCTATTTATTTGCAAGTTCTTTGATTAAGCTCAAAAACTCTCCGTTTGATTTTATATTTTGCGTATTTATGAGATATTTGCCGTTTACTATATATACTGGTGTATTTTTAAATTTCACAATCTCATACCCAACCTCCCAACTTTTTAAGATATTTTGAACTTCATGGTTATTTTTTAATTTTTTAAACTCATCTCTTGACACATTTGAGGCTTTAAGTCCTATTGATAAAAAACTTTCCAAATTATTATAATTTACCTCTTTTTTTACATTATGATGTATCTTATGATAAGCCATTTGAGCTTTTCTAAAAAGCGATTTACTGTTTGTAAAATCATTTATATCATTTTCCATATCCTTAAAAATCAAAACCGCAAAAAGTTCGCTTGCTTCTTTGCCGTATTTACCTCTCAATCTTATGTGAAGAGGTTTGAACGTTAAGATGCCATCAAGCTGCCTTACAAGACTTGGGGTTAGATTTTTTTCATATCTGTAGCACAAAGGGCATTCGTAGTTAAAGGCTTTTATGAGGGTTTTATTTGAGTTTGGTATCGGCATCGAAAGCTTCATATAATCTACCCCTTCATCAAAACCAAAAGCGTTTGAGCCAAAAAATAAAACTGATATTAAGACAATAATTTTTTTCATAAGTGCTCCCAAAAATTATTCTATTTTAATAATTCTAGAGTATACACTTAAAATAACATATGATTAAATATAACTTAAAAAATAAGAAAAATCAGCATAAAAATGTTTGGATAAAACCTTAACGAACGAAGATTAGTTTCGATGCTTCTATGAGATTCCCCGATATTTGATAAGTGTAAGAGTTGTCATTTATAAGAGATGCTCCTATGAGAGGTGAAATCTTATCTGACTTAAGAAGGCTTCCTAAAAATCTACCGGCATTTTTGTCAAATTTTTCGCGTAGATTTTCAAGCTGTTCTATCATCTGATTTATCGGTGCATTTGTGTTTTCTTCAAATATTTTATTTAAGATTTTAAGCTGGGTGAAAAGGCTTTCCCTGATTTGGTCATATCCGTTTTTTATATCGATATTTTGGCTTGACATGTGTTTTGTCATATTTTTTTGTAAATGCTTAACGTCTTTTAAGGCTTCAACTATACATAGCGCTGCTTTTTGAAAATCAGCCAACTCTTTTATGACATTTTCATTTGTCGTGTTGCTTTGGGCTATGATGATAAAGTTGATGATTTTACCGTAAATCTTTTTAATCCTTTTTTGGTAAAGTTCTTCATAGTCAAAATCTATCGGTGTATCGTAAGAGCTTATTATGCTTTGAGGATTTAGATTTGAATTCATGGCAGAAAGCGGGGTGTGTATACCAAGAGTCATGATTTTTGAAGCATTTGAGTATAGATGATAAATCTCTTTTCGCACAACCTCTTTCATGGCATTATCATGATTTATAGAGCTGTTGTTTATATATAGTACGTCATCTTCCTCGTCTATTCCGCCGATTTTTCTTTTTATGATTTTTTGTGAAAGTGCGGATATTTTATCTATAAACGGATAGAGGGTAAAAACCATAATGATATTTATGGTAGAGTGAAAAATCGCCAATTTCAATCCGTAATTATCAGATGAAATACCAAAAATTATCGCTTCATAATTTACCAAAACAGCAAACTGTTTTATAAATATGATAGATAAAGCAGACAAAACTACATTAAACAACAGATATACAAATACAAGCCTTCTACCCTCTATATTTGAACCAAGAGAGCTTATTAAAGCTGTAAATGTTGTACCTAAATTTGCGCCTATAACGACCCCTAACGCATTTTGATACGATATTTGTTCTGCGTTTAAAGCAGCGATAGTTAATACTATCGTGGCAAGTGAAGATTGAGTAACAACGGCTATAATCATACCAATTGCAAAAAATACCAAAATGCCTTTTATTCCGTCTATAGAATATTGTGCTAAATTAAAATCATTTCCTATCGCTTCAAAACCATCTTTTATATATGCAACTCCTAAAAACAAAAGTCCTATACCTGCTAATACTTGACCAAAGCTTTTTAGTTTTTTATCTGATTGAAGCAGTAATATTACACCAAAGATTATTATCGGCATTGCATATTTTTTTATATCAACACTTACACCAAAACCTGCTATAAGCCATGCCCCTGATGTTGTGCCTATTTGGGAACCGAAAATTATTCCGATACCTTGTACTAACTCTATAAGTCCAGCACTTAAAAAAGATATTGTTACAAGCGAAATAAGTGTAGATGATTGCATAAGCATTGTTGATACCATGCCAAACAGTATGCTTTTTACCTTTGTAGATACATGCTTGTGTAAAAATTTTTCAAGAGTTCCGCCGCTTGAGCTTTTAAAGCCATCTCCCATGATTACTACACCAAAGATAAAAATAGCTACCCCGGCGCATAGCAGCAAAATATTTTCGTTTTTGAAAAATATATATGACAACAGCGTAAAGGCTGTTGGAATTAATACTTTTTGCAACCTTTTGCCTTAAAAACAATTTTTATTAGGATAGCATAAAAATGAAGATTTATAAGCTATTAATTACTCATCGTTCTTATTGCCAAAAAGATATAAGCATATAGCAACTATCGTTACAGCTTCGTGCAGACGATTGCTTTTTTTATCGATTATTGTCTCGGAGAGATTTGATATGTAATACACCATGGCAGCAAACAGTGAAATAAGCATGATGATAAAAATCCCCAAAAAGAGCATGGTTAAAATATACTCTTCATAATAAATAAACATAGCTGTAATAATTATCGCTGCTGCTATAGGCACTACAAATGCACACAAAATGAAAAAACTTACTATTGTTTTGCCAAGAACGACTTTTATTGTTTTTTTGTAAAGATTGTTTATGCATTTCGCAAGTCTGCGCTTTGCTCTTTCGTCTGTGCTTAAAAGCAGTCTTTTATATTTGGGTAGATTTAGAAGACTAAAAGCATTTAAAATTACCGTGCAAAATATACCTAATATAATGAGGTCATTATGCTCTTTGTCATCATAAAGAGATATTGAACCTATGATTATTATTAATATCATATATATAAGGCTGATATTTTCCAGCATATCTATAAATATTTTTATTTTGATTTTTCTTGTTATTTCTTCTGACTCTTTTGTGAATTTTGTGTCAATGTTTTGATTTGTAACCATTCTATTGTATTCTAACAATTCATAAAATATAAAAGCACTTGGCAATATCCACAAAAACCCCATCATATTCTCCGTGATAACATCTTTGTACATATATGCTATTGACAACACGGGACATATCAATGCTAACAAGATAAATATTATATTTGAAACCGTAATGATTTTTTTCATATCTTCTCCGGCTGTTTATGTAAATTACATTGGTAGATTTTTACCTTTAAAATCTTTCAATTGTGTAAAATAATTGTAAATATTAAAGAATTTCTGAAAAAAATGTACTAATTTTTGACAAAATCTCTTATGTCTATAATTTTGGTTCAAATATGGTTGATTTAGTCAAAACCATGCCAAAATTTTCACTGTCAAAGCAGAGCTATAGCATAAGTTATCTTTAAAAAAAATCATAAAAAGAGGCTATTGCTATTAAAATTGCAGTTATGAGTTGTGAAATTTTTGATAGTTAATGAGTTGGAAAAATGGTTTTATAAAAATATTTAAAGTTTTGCAAAATTTTAGATAAATGTATAGCATTGCACATCAAAGATAAGAATGATATATCTAAAAACGGTTATAAAAAAGTATCGAGGAGTTAAAAATATCAAATTAAGAAAATTGATGATGGTGGTCAGAGACGGAATTGAACCGCCGACACGGAGATTTTCAGTCTCCTGCTCTACCAACTGAGCTATCTGACCAGCAAAAACAAGAGTGAAATTATACCGATTAAACTTTAATATTGGCTTTCATGTCTGCGCTTTTTTGCTTTTAGTGCGGCAATTAAAAACGAAATCAATTTTGCCGCAAATATCTAAAGCGGCGTATTGGGCAGGTTGCGTTGTGGCAAAGGCTTTTATCATAAAATAAATAATCCGCAGGCTGCGTGAAAAGTTCGTATATTTTAAAAACCAAAGCATATTGCAAATCAAGCCTTGCTTATAATCAAAAATTATTTTTTTAGCATGAATATTGCAAAGAGAAGCCTATCCGCATTTTTATAAACAGCCTATTAGCGGCGCAAAGCGTAAGATAAAATTTCACACGTGATGACGTTTAAAAGCCTATTTTTATCACCAAAATGTGAGGCTGGTTAGCTGTTGCACATGCGTCATCAAACCAGCGCTTTAACCAACGACATAAAAAGTTCGCCGCGCTCTATGTATGAGCTAAATTGGTCTAAACTTGCAGCCGCAGGCGACAAAAGTCCGACATCGTCTTTGTCAAGTCTTTTGTCTATCTCTTTTACGGCAACATCAAGCGTTTTGCACTCATGTGCGGTTTTGTCTATGTTTTTGGAAAAAGTCATAATTTTTTGAGCGTTACTGCCGATAGCGAAAATTTCCACATTAAAATCTCTCATAAATTCAAAAAAGCGCGTCAAATCCACGCCTTTGTCATCTCCGCCAAGCACTATCAATATTTTTTTATCTTTATAGCGCTTTAAAGCTTCTATGGTTGCGTCTATGTTTGTACCTTTTGTGTCATTGACCCACAGTCTGCATTTTTTGTCATAAAACTCTTCAAGCTTGTGTCTATCTATCTTAAAAGTATTGATTTTATCGATGCTTGCTTCATCAAACAGTATTTTTGCCGCACTTAGAGCCAAAAGTGCGTCTAGCAAAAACGGCTCTTTGATGTTGATTTTATCTATATCAATGTTCATTGTTTTGGCTAAATCCGCAGAATTTTCATATCCTATCAGCATAGCATTGGATGGGGTATTGGCATACTCTTTAGGAACGATAGCTACACTGCCCTCCCTCATCGCTAAAAGCGGTTTTAGTTTTGCTTTTTCATACTCTTCAAAACTACCGTGCCAGCTGATGTGATCGGGGCGTATCGGCAGCAGCAGATACACTTCGGGTGCTGTGCGATTTGTGTAATGAAGCGTAAAAGAGCTTGTCTCAAGTATCCAAAGCGGTGCATTTTTATCTAAATTTGCAAGCGCCTTACCGATGTTTCCGCCCTCAATCGCTCCGCGCGAAGATAGAAGATGTTTTAACATTTGCGTTGTTGTGGTTTTGCCGTTTGTACCGCTTATCCAAACAGACGGAGGCATATCGAAAAAATCATACTCGCTTGTTAAATGTTTGGCTTTTTTAATCAGACGGTGGTTTGGCGGAAATCCCGGACTTGGAATGTCAACATCGCTTAAATTTGCATCGTAATTATCGCAGGCAAGCAGTCTGTTGCCAAATTCGTCATGTGAGTCTTCTTTGAATTTATCGTCATATATAAAACAATCCGGCGCAAATCTTTTGGCAATGGCTTTTGTTGTAACACCATGCCCAAACAGTGAAATTTTCATCGTATTTTAAGGGCTGTAAGAGCTAAAAGGTTTGACAAAAGCGCTATTATCCAAAAGCGTACAATGATTTTATTTTCAGCCCACCCTTTTATCTCAAAATGGTGATGTATAGGCGCCATCAAAAAGACTCTTTTTTTGCGCGTTTTGAAGCTTCCTACCTGCAGTATCACAGAGATAGTTTCCATCACAAAAACAAATCCTATTAAGATTAACAAAAACTCATTTTTTGATATTATCGCCGAATATCCTATAAACGCGCCCACGCTAAGACTCCCGCTGTCTCCCATAAAAACCTGCGCAGGATAACAGTTATACCACAAAAATCCTACAAGAGAGCCGATAAGGCTTGTGACTACTATCAATACTTCGCCGACACCCACGACTTTTGGCAGCAATAAATAGCCGCTGAAAACAGCATTGCCGCACACATAAACAAATATTCCTAAAGTCAGCAATGAAAATATGGACGGCACGGTCGCAAGTCCGTCAAGCCCGTCCGTTAGGTTTACCGCATTTGATGACGATACCAGAACAAATGCCCAAAAAAACAGCGTTAAATAATATAAATCAAACAGCGGTTTTTTATAAAACGGCATATACAGTTCTGTAGTAAGCTCCGAACACCAAAATAAAGCCATACATGTAATTGCCGCTGCCGTGCATTGTAAAAGAAATTTTGTTTTTGCTTTCAATCCTGCGCCGTTTTTACCTCCAATGATTTTTGAAAGGTCGTCTTTAAGCCCTATAAGTCCGAAAAGCACTAAAGTTAAAATGGCTCCGACTACATAAATGTTATTTAGTTTTGTGCAAAGTACGGTAGCAAGCAAGGTAGCGCCAATAAACACAAGTCCGCCCATAGTGGGAGTATCGTTTTTGCATTTATGAGTGCTTGGAGCAAGTTCATATATTGGCTGTGAAGCTTTGCGCTTTTTCGCCCACGCTATAAATTTCGGCATCAGCCAAACAGTAAGAATGAAAGCTAAAAAAAACGCCACGGAAGCGCGCAAAGTGATGTATTGAAAGAGATTAATTCCCGCATGTCTGTAAAGCCAGTAAAGCATTGGGGCTCCAAAGTTATTTTAAAGTTTTATAAAGTCTGCAAATTTTGGAAGCTATTTTAGTATAATCTTGTATAATTTTACCTAAAAAATCAAGAAGCTATTTTTTGCAAAATAACGCTTTAAGGCTCTTTGTAAAATCAATTTATATATTAGCGATAAACTTAGTTTTTAGCAACCATATAGTATTATAAGCACACAAAATTAGGATTTAAGATTATGAAATTTAATAAAACTATTTTAATTATAACAGACGGCATAGGCTATAATGAAGATATCCGTTTTAATGCTTTTGCTGCTGCGAAAAAACCTACTTACGATATGCTGTTTGAAAAAATCCCTCATACGCTTTTGAAAACTTCCGGGCTTGCCGTGGGATTGCCCGAAGGGCAGATGGGAAACAGTGAAGTCGGTCACATGTGCATTGGCAGCGGCAGGATTTTATACCAAAATCTTGTCAAAATCTCAATGGCTATCGAGGATGGAAGTTTAGCGCAAAACAGCGATTTGAACATTTTTTTAAACGAAAGTAACGATATTCACATAGTGGGATTGGCAAGTGACGGCGGTGTGCATTCACATATCGAGCATATAAAAGCGTTGACTAAGATAGCATCATGCAAAGGTAAAAAAGTCTTTTTGCACGCGATAACCGACGGGCGCGATGTCAGCCCCGTTTCTGCGGTAGATTTTTTGCAGGATTTGCTTGACATTTGCGATGATAATATCAGCCTTGCCACGATAAGCGGGCGGTTTTGGACGATGGATAGAGACAACCGCTGGGAGAGAGTGGAAAAAGCGTACAATACACTTATAAAAGCCGACAATAAAACTGCGCTTAAGGCGGTTGAATACATCAAATATATGTACGATAAAGGTATAACGGACGAATTTTTAGAGCCTGCGGCGTTTAAGGATTTTAGCGGGATAAAAAATGGCGACGGAGTACTGTTTGCAAATTTTAGAAACGATAGAATGCGCCAAATCGTAAAAGCACTCGGCGTGGCAGAATTTGACCATTTTCAAAGAGAAAAAAAAGATGTAAATATCATAACGATGTGCGAGTATGACAAAACTTTTTCTTATCCTGTTTTATTTGTATCGCAAAATCCAACCCAAACGCTTTGCGAAGTTATATCCAAAGAGGGCATTTCACAGTTTCACACGGCAGAAACCGAAAAATACGCACACGTAACATTCTTTTTTAACGGCGGCAAAGAGAGTCCCGTCGAGGGAGAAACAAGAGTTTTGGTACCAAGTCCGAAAGTTAAAACTTATGATTTGAAACCCGAAATGAGTGCAAAAGAGGTGGGTGATACGGTATTGAAAGCTATGGAAGCAGACTACGGTTTTATAGTTGTGAATTTTGCTAACGGCGATATGGTTGGACATACGGGCAATTACGAAGCGGCTGTAAAGGCAGTAGAAGCAGTAGATAAGGAACTTGGCAGGATTTATCAAAAAGCTGTGGATTTGGGATATAAACTTGTCCTTACATCAGATCATGGAAACTGCGAAGCAATGAGGGATAACGAGGGCATACTGACAAATCATACAACTTTTGATGTGTTTTGTTTTGTGGCGGCAGACGAGGTGAAAAATCTCAAAAGCGGCGGACTTAGCAATATAGCGGCTACCGTTTTGAAATTAATGGGTATTGAAAAACCAAGTGTAATGCAAGATGCACTATTTTGATAAAAGGAAAAATTATGAAATTTAGCGGAAAAAATGTTTTGGTCACAGGTGCCGTAAAAGGTATAGGAAGGGAGATAGCCGTTAAACTCTCGATAGAGGGATTGAAAGTATGGATAAACTACCGCTCCAATCCAAGCGCGGCAGACGAACTGCAGGCTTTAATAGAAAAAGAGGGCGGCAAAGCGGCGGTTATAGGGTTTGATACTACTGATGAAGAGGCTTTTACAAATGGTGTCAAGACTATTATCGAGAGCGATGGAGAGCTTTCATATCTTGTGAATAATGCGGGAATAACAAATGATAAATTGGCTCTTCGCATGAAAAAAGATGATTTTGTGTCGGTAATCGATGTAAATTTAACAGGCGTATTTATAGGATGCAGGGAAGCTTTGAAAGCCATGAGCAAACAGCGTTTTGGAAGCGTTGTAAATATCGCTTCGGTTGTCGGAGAGACAGGCAATATCGGACAAGCAAACTATTCGGCAAGCAAAGGCGGAGTTATCGCTATGACAAAAACATTTGCGCAGGAAGCCGCATCAAGAAATATTCGCTACAACACGATAACACCGGGCTTCATAGCAACAGATATGACAGATAAATTAAGCGATGAGATAAAAACCTCTTTTGTAGAAAAAATACCCCTTAAGCGATTTGGCACCCCAAAAGATATTGCTAATGCTGCAGCATTTTTATTGAGCGACGAAGCAGCTTACATTACGGGAGAAACGCTCAAAGTCAACGGCGGTATTTATATGTAAAATTTAAAATATCTTTATATATCTTAAATATATAAAGATATGAAAATCATACATTTGAATGTGTCAGATAAGCTTTAAAAATCTTTTTAAATGCTATATTGTTGTGTTGTATTTGAAAAAATTTATACTATAAAATCAAATATAACACTTGCATCAGTTTTGTTTATTATACTATGAATGAGAATCATATTTTATAATAAAATTATATTGATTCATTATATTATAATCAAATAATCACGAGTTTACCAAGTATTGAAAAATATTTATGTTATTATATGTTATAATTCGTAAAAAAATAAAAAGGTTAATATTATGAAAATATTTGAACTCACATGTGCAGTATATTTGAAGCATGACATTGAATTTCAAAGCAGTTTTGAAACTATCGCAAAATATGTAAATTATTCTTTACATTTGGCAAACCTTGGCGAGATACATGAAAGTAGAGATTACAAATATTATACCTTTGGAAGCTTTTATCCCATAGAGCAGGATAAAATTTATAAAAAAGGCAAAATTTATCAATTTACGATAAGAACATTAAACAAAACTCTTGCAACCGCTCTTCACAATGACCTTAAAAATAACACAAACAATAGACATTTCACCGTTGTTGAGACCATCAAAAGAGATATTCCGCAGTTTTTTATAAATGAAATATACAGCGTCTCTCCCGTTGTGGTTTCTGTAGATAACGGAAGATTTTGGACTATAAAAGAGAGCGGAGATGTAGAACAGCTTAAAGAGTTGCTACACAACAATGTAAAGAAAAAATACAAAAGTTTTTTTGACGAAGAGATAGATGTGCGGCAAAATTTTATCCAGTTGATAGAGATTAAAAACAAAACTCCTCAAAGCATTATAATAAAAAAAGACAACAGAAACATTCGCTTTTTCGGCAATAAATTAAGGATAATCCCAAATGAAGATGAAATCTCTCAAAAACTTGCCTTTACTGCCTTTGGATGCGGCTTAGGAGAGAAAAACAGCTATGGCGGCGGGTTTATTTTGGCAAAAGGCATGAAGTGATTTACGATATTTTAGAAGTATTTAATAAAAAATATGAAAAAGAGGGCGAAAAACTTATTTTGGATAGTTATGCTCTCAAAGATGGATTATATGTCAAAATAAACAAAGACGATACTTTAGAATTTTATGAATTAAAAACCGTAAAAAAAGATAAGTTTTTTTCAGATTTGGATGGTATGCAAAATAGCGATATGGAAGAGTGGTTTATAAAAAGAGATTACTATAGTTCATACATCAATTCCAATAAATCGTTATTTGATAATGTAGAACCGCAAAAAATATGATACTTTTTCCTTAAAAAACCGCAAAAAATATGATACTTTGTGCTTACGTGAAACTTAATTGATATAAAGATATTGGGGTATTGTTGATGGGTGGAGTGGGGAGGGGAGTTAATTTCCCCCCGATTTAATCTTCTATTCCTGCAAGCTCTTTAAGCTCTTGGATAGTGGATATGTCATTTACCTCTGTTAAGCTCCCCTGATACATGCTGTCGTCTACTTGTATCTCCTTGCCGTTCTCAAGCGCGTAGCGTATATATGTGCCTGTGTTATACCTCTCTGATCCGTTCTCTTCTACCTCAAGATCAAGCTCATCCTTGACCTCTTTGACTTGGCAATTGCTGCCGTCATGGTAGCAATAAACCCTTACCGTTTCCCAGCCGAGTATTGTTTCGGCATCGTATAACTCGTCGCTGTAGTTATCGTAATAAAGGCTTCCGTTGCCTTTATTCTCATTTAGACTATTTAAATCAAGGTAATCTGTATCCTCCCCTTTAACAAGCGGGGAAACACCGTTGCTGTGGTCAAAAATCTCATCGAGGATGTCCTCGTCATCCTCGTATTTATCCTTAATCTTTTGCTTGTTGTCCCCGCTTTTGAGGTTGTATTTATTTACAATCTCAAAAGGGATTGAATAAATGCAATCTTGCCAGACGGTGTCTACTACATCGTCTTTGCTTACTTTTACAACGTATGTTGTTCCTCTTTGGTTGTCTAACTCTACAAAATACTTTTTCATTTTTTTACCCTCATTATGTTATAATGCGGGCTGGAGTTCCAGCTCCAGCCCTAAATTAGCGGTTAATCCGCAACTTTTAGAAGAACCTTGAGACCAGCTTTAAAAGTCTGGTCTCTTCTATCCACTCCCAAATTTTGTCATCTAAATTTGAAAGTTTCTTGATGAGTTTTCTCATCTCATCTTTTTCTCCTTTCCCGCTTTCGCGGTTGGATTTGTAAAAAGTTAAAGAACTCGTAAAGAGTGTCTTTTTCCTCTTTACATACCGTTATTATATACCTTTTTGGTGAATTTGTCAAGAGTTTTGATACTCTTTTGGTTATTTATTTTAGTAGTTTTATACTTTTATGATGTTTTTTGTAGTTTTTTGTATCGGGATTGCACGGATGTGATGGTTCTATTTAGAGCTTGGGCTAACTCTTTTTTTGTGAATTGTTTGTAGTATGCAAGGATATAATTATCCTCTTCTTGCGTGTATAGAGTTTTATATACGCCTTCTGATATGCTTTCTATTCTTGATGCATCATTTTCTTTCTTGTGAATTCGCCTTTTTTTCTGCCTGACTTCCGGTTTAACAGAATAAGCTTTTTTACGGGCTTGATACTGCTCTTGATTATTTGCATGCCAATTTTTGATGTTCTGTGCATTATGTATATTACGGCATTCTGCCGAGCAGTATATCTGCCTTGCATTTGTAGCTATAAACTCTTTATTGCAGATTTTACAATACCTTTTCCTTAATGCAAGTTTTTTTATTTTTTCCTGTGTGTGTCTTGCTTTATCTTTGCAAGGCTGTGAGCAGTATTTGGCGTATGTGTGCATAGAGCGAAACAAAGTACCGCATATAACGCATACTTTGTTCTTGCTTTTTTTATGCTCTGCCATTTTATTGCCCCCGCATAATCTTTTGCAAGGCTCTTAATTGTATAGAGTCCGAATAATACTCAAGCCAGCTTTTAACCCATGCCGGGATTGGTTTGTAGCTCCAATTTATAGTAGTTTGGTGCGCTACTCCCGTAAGTTTAGCAAACTCTTTTTTGTCTAAACCTAACGATTTAAGCTTTGCCGTAAACTCCGCATGGGTAAGCGGAATTATTTTTATCTCTTCCGTTTCTGACATTTTTTATCCTTATCCGAATTTATAAAGAGGTTCACTGTGTGCATCATCCTCTTTTTTTATTTTGCGCTCTAGTGATTGCAAATCCCTGCAAGTTACAGCTCCTTTGACAAGATGGTAACCATTTCTTATATTATATCCGTCCCAATACCATCGTGACGGATCTATCTGTCCTTTTTCATATACGTGTAAATCGCAATAGGACAATTTAAATATTGTCTTAGGCTCCACAAACTCAAAGGACTCGAGTCCGTTTTCCGCACTAAAGGTGCGAAAACTGATAAAACCAAGCTCTTGCCTTTTTTGGAAATAGAATTTTTCCCAGCCCAACGGCACAAGGTAGAGTGTGCCGTTTTCTACTAAGACTACCTCTTTCATGTTATCTCCTTAAAAATTTTATACTGTAATTATATACTCTTTTGGTGAGTTTGTCAAGATGTGAGATACTTTTTTGGTTATTTGTTTTAGTAATTTTATACTTTTATGATATTTAGGGGGATTTCTCCCCCTGTTGAGGTTAAAAATTGGTGATAAGCAACTCTACTGCTGCTATTCTTTCTTTTGCATGCAGTCCGTAAGACGTTTGAAGCTCTTGTATCTTGTAGCCATTGTAGAGGTTCCTGACGGCTTCGCAATTGTTGTAGCTAAGCACAAATTTACCCTTAATCTTATGCAGAGTATTAGCAAGTCTTTCGTGCTCTTTTACGGTAAAACCGCCGCCTTTGCTGCCTTCGTAGTAGTTTTCCGTTCCCCAGTACGGCGGATCTAAATAGAACAAAGTCTCTGCCGTATCGTAGTTTTCTATAAGTTTTTGAAAGTCCATTTTTTCTACACAGACGCTTTTAAGACGTTCATGCCAGAGTTTAAAACTCTTATAGATATTTTTGGGTGAACGATGGCGTTTTGGCATAGCGAAATTACAGCCTTGCGCCCCGTAACTTGTCTGCGTCCTGTAATAGTAGAATGCAGCCCTTTCTATGTCGTTTTTAGGGATTAACTTCTTACTTCTTAAAAGGTTGAAAACATCCCTTGAAATGAGCATTTGGTTGAGGTAAAAACGCAAAGTTTCGGGACGTCTTTTTATTGCTAAATGCAAATTAATAAGCTCGCCGTAAATATCGTTTACGATTTCAACCCGGCTTCGCTCTTTCCTGTATAATATGTTAAGTGCGCCCGCAAACACTTCTACAAAGGTTTTATGCTGCGGAAATTCCGTAATGATCTTGTTAGCAATTAAAGACTTGCCTCCCACCCAGCCGAATGCCGCTTTTTTAGGGTTGCTGTAGTAATTTTTAACCCTATCTCTAAGAGGGGGACAGTAATTCTCTTCCGGTTTTTTTATAGTTGTTGTGTTTTGTGCAACAACGCCTAATTCTAATGCCTGCAGTGTTTCCTTTACACTACTCATTTTTTACCTTTTTTTGAGTATTTTTTGTACATAAAAATACTCTTTTTATTTAAGATGCAAAAATCTAAACTAATGTTTAGATTAGTTTAGATATATTTTTTGCACCTCTCCTTAGTATGCTTACGGGGGGGGTGTAAAGGGCGGACGTTAGCGCGTCCGTTCTGCCTCGTTATCCCTCAAACTCAACGGCAATATTGTATGCACCGTCTGAGAGATTATGAGTAACGGAAATAACTAAAAACTCTTGATTTATCGTGTCTATCCTCAACCTGCTTCCTGTTAAAAGTCTCCTGCCTGCCATTTCTAAAGAGCCTTTGATGCCTCCTTTTTGCAAGTCTCTAAGTTTGGATTCTGCTTGCCACAATGCTTCCGATGCATCTCTTGGTTCCGGAATTTTTTCATGGTATATTTGTTCTGTCGCAGCAATTTTGTTTTTAACTCTATTTAGGTTATCTTCTTGTTGCCTTGTCTTAACAGTTTTATCCTCATTCGTTTCGGAATCGTGCCATTCCAATACGACAGCGTCATAATTGTCTCTATTTGCTTCTTCTATTACTAATGAGGTTAATTCTGTTATTTTGAGGTTAAAAAGAGGCAGCTGCTCTTCCGGCTCTACATCTGTTATTCTACTGCTAAGTGTAGGTTTAGCGCGAATAACAAAAGCATTATCCTTTTGCATGCAAAAAAATGCTCTTGAATTACAAAGAGTATATAAAAACTCCAAATCAGACACGCCTTGTATCATGGATTCTACTGTAGCGAGCGCGGCATATTTGTCTGTTTTGCAGCCCATATTGTGTTCATTTGCAATTTTTTGCGCTATTTTTTCTAAATTTGTATTGCCCCACAGTCTTGCTTTTTTTACCTTTAAAGCACTTGTAAAATCCGCCGATGTTGCGGTAATTTCGGTTGTTTTATTAAGATAGTCTTTTTTAAATGTTTGCACGTAAAAAACGCCGCAGTAGAATAGATTTCCTTCATATCCTAAAAAAAGTTTGAGGTCTGACCCAAATGGTTTTATTTCAAACAATCCGTGCAAAGTTATATTTACATCATCCGTTTCTTCGCCTTGCTTATCGTTATATGTAAGACTAATAAGGTTTTTTTTAATTTGTGCCGTAATGTCTTTGCCTGCCGCTTCAAGCTTAAAATCAGGTTTTCTTACCATAATTCGGCTTCTTTTACGGGTTCTATAACAATATCGGGCAGCTTGACAATATCTCCGTCCTGTAAAATTACGGGAAGCCTTGCGTTTAGCATTAGCACCTGTTCAAACACTTCAAGCGTGCCGTAATGTTTATATACTATCTCGTCTAATCTTTCACCTTCATATGCTTTATACTCTGTCATTTTTTATAATCCCTTATAAGCGTTATTGAGAACTCCTGTCCTAAAAACTCACCGGAGGGCATAAAATTTGAAATGGTTTCTTCTATATTGGCTATAACATAAAAGCCGTATTGTTTGCCTCTGCCGTCTACAAGCAGGCAGGATTGCTGCTTGTTTGCAAGCGCATATAAAGGCTCAAGAGCTTTATTGCCCGCACCACAATTTGGCAGTGTAATACAATTTATTGTTATCTCTTCGCGCGGTTTCATAACGGCAAAAAGGGCTACATAATTATTTATCCGTTCGCTCTCCGTTATCTTATAATCGGTTGTTTTTACAATGTCGTTTGGTATTAGGGCATTTTGGAATTTAAAACCGCCTAATGAAAATATCATCCCGCAATCCTCCTATTGTATGCGCTGCGCTCTTCTGCTGTGAGCGCATCTTTTACGGCTTTTACGATTTGCTTTTTAAAGTCTTGCAGATTAAAATTACCGTTTTTATCCGTACCTATTAAGAAGTTGCCGGAGAAATTAATAGTTACATTGCCTCCGCCTATGGTTTGAGCAGAAGCGGCGGGAATATAGTTTTGGTAATTGCTTGCATACTCTATCTCTTCGTATGTGGGATCGTTCTTTATCACCTTTTCAGCGTTTATTTCGTTTTCGTCATTATCGACGAAACTAAAGAAGTCCGCAATACCGCCAAAGAAGTTTTTTATCCCTTTAGCAAGGTTGTCTATTATATTTTTAATGCTGTCTGTAAGATTTTTTACCCACTCAAATTTTTCTCCCAACATATCTATAAAACCGCCCACAAGTTGAAAAACCATGCCAAGCGGCGTCCACTTAAACAGAGTTTTTAATCCTTCCCATATTGCTTTGCATAAATTGCCAAATCCGCCGAAAGCGTCTGATAATTCCATTATTAAACTTATTCCCATAGCTATCCAGCCTATTATGGGAATTCCAAAAATAGCTTTACCGATTATTTTTGCACCTATTTTAAAAAGCCCGCTTGCTTTTAAGAAGCCTGTGCCAAGCAACGTAACGCCTCTGCCCATAGCAGCAGTTGTTACGCCTGTTGCACGCCCTGTTATGCCGTAACTAATTAGCGTATTAATAAATCCAAGAGCTTTTATTTTGGCAATGTTTGTAACAAATGCCCATATAAGCGTAGCGGTTCGTAATGCCCATATGGCTCCTACGCCGCCAATGATTATTTTTGTAAGGGTTTTATGCTCATTCATGAAGTCTGCAACAGGTCTTAAGATTGCCGTAAATGCGCGTATGAGGTCGGTAATAACAGGCAAAAAGACTGAACCTACAACATTTCCAAGCCCCATTAAAGCGTTTTTTGCCTGTTTAATTTGGTAACCCGTTTCGGCTCTTGCGTCAGCGAGCTTCTTTTGCATTGCCGCTTCGCCCGCTTCTTTATCTTTTGCAGCTCTAAGCGCAGATTGATAGTCTTTCAGCCCCGATACGAGCACGCTTATGTCTTCTGCCTCTTTTTTACCCACAATATCGCTGAAAGCGGCGATTTGATCCTCTTTGTCAAACTGGCTCATCGCAAGCAGAAAATCTTCTATCGCACCGCTTGCATTATTTTTGATAGCGTATTTTAAATAATCCGCATCAATGCCCATTTTTCTAAGTGTTGCTTGAAATTTCTTACCTCCATTCTCCGCATTGGACATTGTAAGCATTAACTTTTCTATCGTAGAAGAGGCTTCCTGTGGACTTTTGCCAAGTTTTAACATAGTAGTTGAGAGAGCTGCCGTCTCTTTTTCACTTAATCCGAAACTTCGCGCACTTGTGCCTATGCCTTGCATAGTGTCCATTATGCGGCTGCCGCTCACTCCCGCTTTATTTGCGAGGTTTGCTATCGCACCGCTGAACTCTTGTGTCTTTTTAACGTTAAGCCCATAAATAGAGTTAATCTGTGCAAGAGAATTTGTAGCTTCATTTGCATTTATACCGAATGCCAAAGCCATTTCGCCCGCACTTCGTGTAAATGCGGTTAATTCCTCTTTTTTAATGCCGTTTTCTGCCGCTATTTTTGCCATATTGGCAATTTCTACCGCACTTTGCGGCAGAACGCCTGTTAGAAGTTGCACCTCTTTAGCAAATTTCTCTTTCTCTTTTCCTATAAAATTAACAGCTTTGGCAGCATCCGAAATCGCACTGTCGTAATCAACTGCAATTTTCAAAGGGATGGCGAGTGCGGCGGCTCCAACAGCTCCGATTTTAAACTGATTTGCTAACTTCTCTTTTATTCCGTTTTGTGCATCTTGCAGCTTATTTATCTCTCTTAAGTTGGCTATATACTGTTTAATAGAGTGTGAAAAGCTCTTCATTCCGCCCTCGCTTTTTTTTGCAAGTGCGATAAGGTCTTTAAGTCCTCTGTTTGTTTTAGTAAGCTCTTTATCGCCTTTTATGCCTAAAGAGATAAGAATGCCTAAACCTAAGTCTTTCACTGCTGCGCCTTTATAATCTTTTCGGATATTTGTACAAAATCCTTAAATGTAAAAATATCCATTTGTAATATTTCCGTATATGTAAAATGCAGGGTATGCCCTACTAACGCTATTGCACCATTTCCGACATCCCCGCTTCGTCTAAAAAACCCCTTGCAACTTTGCTAAGCACTCCAATATCTCTAAAATCATAGGTGTTAAGTTCCTCTTCTCTTATGTTGCAGCACTTAGCAATTATAATTGCTATAACGTCAAGTTCGGTTTTGTTTTTTACGTCGTGAAGCGCAGCTCTTACAACGCCTAATGTAGGAGCATTGAAAGTTATTTCCTTGTCTGCTGCGGGCAATTTTATTGTTTTTGATGTTTCCATTTTTTTCTCCTTACAAACTTAAGTTTTCGCGCACTTTTGCGAAGTAATCCACGCCGCCCATCATTAAAATAGTATTGTCGGCATCATATAAAATGGTAGGAACATTGTTAATTGTTTCCGCATACTTATGCACTTGTATTTTAAGCTCTATTTCTATCTTGTCGCCTGATTTGAACTCCGCTCTGCTTACCTCTTCAAAGTCGCCCGTAACAATAGCCATAAACGGTACGGACGTGTTTTCCTGATGCACGGATGCCTTAAAAACAAGCGGCACACGGTTAATATAGGTATTAATACCGTAAGCGTTCCAAAGGTTTACGTCTAAAACGCTTATCTTTACGCTTATCTCTAAAGGTTCTATACTCCCGGAAGCTCTCTTTGAGTTTGCCGCACCTAAAGCGTCTATTGTTTTTTGCGTAATTGTGGGCGGAGTAAAGCTCTCCGCAACGCCCAAATATCCTTTACCGTCTATGAAAATGGTTACATCTTCAATCGCATTTGGAATAATTCTGCTCATTTTTTTCTCCTTATTTATTTATGCTTGAGAGCAAGTTTTCGCTCCAGCTGTCTTTATACACAAAATCAAGCTCGATAACCTTTACAATCGGGTTGTTTTGCATTTCGATACGAAGGTAAAATTTACCTGCTGTAACTGTTGCTTGAGTGTTTTTCTTATCGTCCCAATAGACGTTGTAGCCTATCAGCACCTTTGATCCTGTGAGGTTTTGTAAGAGTTGTTCTACACTGTATTTTGCAAAAAACAATTCACTCGCTTTTTTGTCCACAGCGTAAAGTACGCCCTGTTGGCAAGCTTCGGAAATTCTGTCAAAGACGCGTACTCGAGCTAAGTCAGTCCATATACTGTCCTGGTCTGTTGTTTCGCCACCCCAAGCCCTAAATCCGCTCTCTCTTATTATGGTAGAAATATGATTGCTTCTTAGTCTGTCGGCTTCGCAATCCTCTCCCAATTCAAAATTAATGTTACGGCTTGTACCGAATATGCCGTTTATTGTTCGGTTGCTGTAGCTATCACTCCAGCCGTATTCGCTCTCCCCGTCCACCCTTGCAATAAGTCCTGCTATAAAAGGACTTTGCGGATAGAATGCGTAAGCGTTAGGTGTTGCATCCGTATCCCATATTTTTACATAAGGATCTGTAATAATTGCCCTGCGTGTACCAAAATTATCTGCTTTTGTAGTTGCCAATGTTTCCGATGCGCTGTTAAGGTCTATAATAGCCGTTGCATGAAGTTTCTCTGCTGCGCTTATAAGAGCGTTATATATTACGTCTACATCGCTAAACTCAGGTGCAATAAGCAGATTAGGACGGTATCCGAATTCTGCTTTTGCATCTTTAAATGCTTCTATTGCCGTGCGTGCGGCGGTTATGGTTGCGTTCGTATCTACACCTCCCTCAAATACGCTAAAAATTATAGGCGTTTCAACCGCCTGGTCGCATATTGCCTGCACCGCTTTAATTAATGTGCCTGCTCCTGCAAGCTCCTTTAATTTCTCTTTTGCGTCTGTTACGCTGCCAAAAAAGTGTAATCCTGTCTCAAGCGTACTGTATGTACCGGCTATGCCTATAGGTGTTATACTTTGTATTGTAATAGGACGTGCCGCCTCTGCCGTGATTGTTACGTTAACGCCAAATTTTGCTGCCATTTTTATTCTCCTTATTTAGATTTAAATATTGGGGCTATGTACCATTCCCAAAGCCCAAACTTTAGCGTGCTGTATGCACGCACCGCCAAAAAAAACAGTTTGCAACGCAGTCTCCTGTTATTTATCCGCAAAGCGTCGTAAAACCAATTGTCCGCTTCTCTTAACGCTTCCAATGCGGCTCTTTTTAATACCCTGTTTTTATCTCTTGATGCGCTTTGTAGCACAAGTATTGCCTTATCGTAAAGCATATCGTGCGCTATACTTTGTGCAACAATGGCAGGAGAAAACGGATGTGCTCCTAAAATAGAACAAAGAAATAAAGGTATAGACGCGCCGTCGGTTTTTGTGCCTTTTTTAACAAAAACTTCGTGCATCCAAAAATCTTCTATTACAACATATAAAGACTGCCCTTTGTCGTCTGCGCAAGGTTCTATTTTAGGCGCTGTTGCAAATGCCTTTTTTGGCTTGCTGAACCAACTGACGAAAAACCCTAAAATTGCCGTAAAAATCCCACTCATACAACTCTCCTTAATCTCATTGCGCAGGCTGTTATGCCTGTTGTATTTGTACCATTCGCCAGAAATACGTCGCCTTCATATAATTTTCCTTGATATGTACCTATTTTTACTCTGTAAATCATTCCGTTTGTGTATCCGACAATAGAGTTTGACGTTAAGGTATTATTGTCTTGGATTAGGGTTTGAGATGATGAATCCGTAACACTGTCATACAGATGAAATTGAGTAAACAGTATCCATCCTCCGGTATTATTTATGCAGGAGAGCGTTCCTGCGCTGCTTGAACCGCCTCCGCTTATTTTTATCGTAATGCCATCCAAAGCAACACTTAGAGTAGAGGTATAAGAGGCTGTTTTAGCAGTTACGCCTTTAAAAGCAGCTATGTCTTCTATAGTGTCGGGTTTAATAAGATTTATTATCTCCTTAGTATCCTTTGTTTCCAGCATTTGCACTTGCGTTCCATCCCACCAGTAGTCGGGAACATTTATATCTACAATATAAATATTTTCCCCTATTTTTAAATCTGTTGGCAATAACCCATCAGGACGCACATATTCGCCTGCAATCCATGCATGCATGTTGTCTTCCGTGTTAAAAACTATTGCGAGTCTTGCGCCTATTGCAATGTCCTTAACTTCCTCTATTGCAGTTTGCACGTTTTCGGAGTTTAAACCCGTAGCATAATTATTAAATTCTATATCTTCACTTTTAAGGCTTCCGGTTGCTTTTTTTATATCGCCCTTGAACGCGTTTTCCTGTGCAATTTCCTCTGCCGTTTTGCTTTTAGGTATCCCAAAAAGCTTTTTTAAATTAAAATTTGCCATTTTTTCTCCTTATTTTAGATAAACGGTTTCGGAATAGTACATTGTGCCTACACCTCCTCCGCTGCTCCTGCCAATCCCAAGTCTTATGCCGCCATCTTCCGTTGCGTATATGCCCAATCTATCTCCCGTTATCTGCGTATAGCTTGAGGGATAATCTGCTACTGCAGCTCCGCTAAATTTGTTAGTATTGGGGTCATACTCCAGATTGTTTTGTATGATTCCACCCATGCCAACAGGATTATCTTCCCAAAACATGACAGCAAGTCCAAACGTTGAAGGAAGATAAAATTGATTTATTGTTAAAGCATCGGTTTCCAAATCGTACCAGGAGATACTAATAGAACCCATAAATATGTTATTAGTGTATGCAAGTCTTGATGTTCCACTTCCTCCCATACCATAATAACCCATGTACCCAAGCGTGCCGATTGTATCGCCTGATGTTGTGACATAAAAGGAGTGTGTAAGCCCATCTTCTCCTATATATTGCGCAGTTAAAGTTGTATTCTTGTTCCACACAGGATTTGGGTTGCCCGTTGCTTTCTCCCAAACTGTAGTTTCTCCGGCTTTAACTACAGTAACGTCCGTACTGTTTTTTGTAACCGTACTGCTTGTTGTTATTTCCGTATTTCCTATTTTTAGCATCTTTAACACCCCTTTTAAAAGCTCTTTAAAAAACTTAAACATTTAAAGTTCCTCTGCTCTTAAAAAGGCATAACTGCCAATTGTGCCTTTAGAGCATATGCATTTTATTTCATATATCTTGTCCATTACACTTGCGATTAGGTTTGCGGATATAGAGTTTCTAACCCCTTCAAACAGAGTAAAGGTTTTGGTTTCATTTGCATCAAAGTTGCCTATGTGCTGTATAACGGGAGTAACCGTTGTACTGTTGTCTATTACATACCCTTGTAGATAAGAATATGCCGGTTCTAAATAAGCATAGTCCGTTTTGTTTTTTATTAAAAGGGTCTTTGAGATGCTTTCGTTCATTAATGTAAATTCTATATCTCCAAACTCAACCGTTGCGGAGGCATTATTTATATCTACATTGACACTCTTTTTAACGTTTTCTGCGGAGCTTAATGCAATATCTACCTCTGTTCCGTCTGCTTTTTCGTATATTAATGCCATTTTATTCCTCTGTAATTGTTAAATTACTACCGCTTAGGCTTAGTTTAATAGGGCTATAGGGGCGAATATGACCGTTTTGGAATTCGAAGATTGGATGCTCTTGCATAAAGGTAAACACTGTTGCGTTATTAGCTCCTATTGCTCCAACTCTTATATAAATAAATCCGTCTGCAGATGTAGGAAGTTCTGTTGTATACCAGCTTGTCGTACTTGTTGCGTCCAACTTAAATCCGCCTCCTGTTTGCACTTTTCCCTTAAGATACAGAGGTCTGTAGCTTGTGCAGTGTGCAAAGCCGTTAAATGTAAAGCTAAGATTTGCAGAGCTATAGTAATAGTTTAGCTGTGCATCGGAGCCGAAATATCCGTTTGCAGCTTTTGCAGAAGAGCCGGTATAAAACAAGATATTTCCTCTCAGTTTAAACGTTTGCGTGCTTGCAGTTTTCGTCGTTGCGTTTGTGTCGCCTGTGCAGGCTTCATAGAACTTGCCGTCTATACCCTCAAGTGCAAGCTTATATTTGTTTACTGCTGCGCCTGCCTGCAAGACGTTACCACCCAAACTTATTTGTGTAGTTGTGTCGTTATCTCCCCAATCGGGGTTAATGAGGAACTGGAAATTTGTGCCGTTAAATACAACCTGTATTGTTTGTTTTGCAGGAATGCCGTAATTTGCGCTGCCAGTAAGATTAACGTCTCTAAATTGCAGGGCATAAGATGTACCGTTTATGCTAAGTGTCGGCGTAGTTACATTGTTGCCAAGTTGCATGTAAAGGTTAAGTACGTCTCCTTTTGCAGGAATGTAATCAGCAGGAAGTCCGTCTACAATTTTAGCAGCTGTGTTTATAGCAGTTGCAGTTGTAGCGTAATAGACGTTGCCTGTTGCACTGTTAAGAGTGTCGAGAGTATCAAGTTTGGTTTTGTCTTCTTTGCTCATTAGTCCGTTTGCACTTGGCGTTGCAGTGCTGTAAGTTGTATTGTTATCCGCTCCCCATGCTGCCGTACCGTCTGCGCTCCAGCGCAAGATTTGTCCCGTACTGCCTCCGGACGGAATATGCTTGTTTCCTGTTGTTGTAGGGTGCGTGTAATTGTTTGCTCCCGTTGCAATGCCGCTTAGTTTTGTTTTTTCTGTAGTTGTGTAATCCTCTGTACTTAATTGTTTGCCTGTTACTTTGTCTACTTTGTCGCCCAAAGCCGTAACAAGGGAGTTAATGGCATTTACAAGACTTGTTTTTACAGTAGTAGTTAAAGATGCAAGCGTTCCTATTGCCGTTGTAGCGGCTTTGCCTTTATCTCCCGCATATGCCGTGCTGCTCGTTTCTCCTAATGCAAGGGTGTCCGAAATAACTACGTAGGCACTCCCGCTCCATCTATACGTTTTATTTGTATCTTGTGCAACATATATTTTGCCGCTCTCTCCTGTTGCCGGAAATCCTGCAAGGTTTGCGTATTCCAGCACATCGTCTACGTAAGCGGGAAGTTGGGAAGATGGGACTTTACCGTCTGTGCCTAAACTTGCAACGCCTCCTGCTACGCCTTTTTGGCTTGCAGGTATTGCCGCATCCGCTTTTGTACCCTGTGCAGATGTCGCAAAACCAGCAGACCTCGTTTTAAAAGCTACTAAGCTCTTTAGTGCATTCCTAACTGTCTGCAATATCGCAGTTATTGCTGTGCTTGTAGTTGCAGGCAATGTATCGCTTGCCGTTGCGTCTGTAAGCGTAACATTTTTAGGAGCTGCTCCAACTTCATCCGGGGTAGGGATAATGTCCACTACTATTCCGTCTTCCTTTTTATAACTAAACTTTGCCATTTCTTGTTCCTTAGTATAATTTTAACAATATCGTGTCACTGCCTAAATCAGGCTCAGCCGTTAAAAATTCCCCTTCCGCAAAAAAGACAGGAATTTCGTCTTGTTTTTCTGCAACAGTTATACTTATCTGCTCCAGAGATGTTTGTATGCTGTTTTGTATGCTTGTTTGTACCTGCGTTATTTGTGTTTCAAGATTTGTTTTTATATCGTCCGCATATTTTTTTGTTGCAAAAATTAAAGATGAGTTAATCGTAAGCTCTGCATTTGCCCCGTTTATTTTAAGCATTACGCTTACTTTCAGTTCACTTGCCGCACCGCTGTTTTCATCTTCTTTATAAAAGCTTGGATAATTGCCTATTGCAATAAGAGTGTTTGTCTCATCATATATGCCTATTTCATGTATGTAAAAATCTCCCGCAGTTACAGGGATAATGCATTCCGCAACAATAACGCTGTTGTCGCTTGGATGTTTTGTAAGGGAGAGAATGTTGGCTCTGTATACTTCTTTTATAAGAGAAGTTTGGTTTTGGTCGGGAGTTATCTCTTCCCCGTTGCCGTCTCCAAATGCAATTTGCGTTAATTTTATAGTTGTGTTATTAGCTATTGCCTGCGCTATTTTAGCTTTGCCTGCGATTGTGAGGATTATAGAGTAATTCATTTTTTTCTATTCTCCCATTCCGCATGCTATGTAAGCTACACGAGAGCAAGCTCTTGCAATAATTTCAGAGTAGTGTTTAGTTTTTGTTATAACATCTATATTACTCTGTGTTCCACCCGCAGTTTTCTCAAGCGGTTGCCAAGTTAGAGTGTACATTTCGTCCGCAAAATTTTTCAAATATCCGATTAACATTAGTTTTTCACCGTTTCCTGTTATTGCTGTGCTTACCTCTTCGCCTTGTTCTATCCACCCGCTTTTATATTTTCTATACCATTGAAATCCATTTTTGTATGTTTCTACTACATAATCTATATTTGCAGAAGTATTTGAAAGGTCTGTATTTGCCTTATTCTCGAGCGTATTTAAAAAGCCGTTCCAAATTGCTTCGCTTATCTCTTTATCTCCTGCATTTGCTATGTGCATAATAAAGGGATAACGTATCTGTCTGTTTCTTGTCTCTTCTGCAGTAGGAACAACCCTGGACGCGTCAAACGATACAATGCCCATAGGATCAGCCGCACCGTTTTTAACGCCGCCAACATAATGCGTATATTTGTAAGAAAAAGGAGTTAAACCCTTAGGAGAAGCATATACTCTTTCATATGCATTTATATACCCAAAATCTCCCGCTATATTTTTTATTGCAGCACCGTAAAACCTGCCTGTTTCTACACTGTTAAGAGCTTGCATTAATCCTGCGCCGTCTGTAATTGTAGGCATTTTAAAGGCTTTTGCAGCTGCATTTAAGACAAAGAAGCCGCACGAACCGTTTTGAGAATCGAGCTGATAGAGATATTCTCCTGCTGTGCAGATAGGAAATTTCCCCTCTGTAAGCAGAGCATAAAACTGCGGAAACATCTCTTGTGTATAGGCTGCTCCGTCTAATCTTACCCATCCCGCAGGTAAATCCTTGCGAGCTGAGCTTGTAATCATGCCTATAAATGTGCCGCTTGGATTTTTCTTAATTTCTTCCATTACCCATTCGCGTGTTGCCATTATTGCAGATGGGTCTACTATAAGAGTTATGGCAGCAGTGTCGGATACTTCCATAATCGCTTTAATCAATAAGTCTGTTTCTATGTCTAACGCTAAAGTAGGTTTATATGTTTCAGGGTAATTTCCTATCGCAATAAGGTCTTTATCTTCATCAATTAACCCTATTTCTCTTATCCAAAAGTTGCCCTTATCAGCAGGTATATAACCTTCGCAAACTACCCAATTTTTGTTTTCGGGGTGGATGGTTATGGAGTTAAGAGTTGTACGATAAACCTCTTTTTTTAATGTTGTTGCCATAACATCGGGCAGGCTTACGGAACCGTTGCCGTCTCCAAATACTATGTGCTTTATCTTAATAGTAGTAGAATTTGCAATTGCAGCAGCAACCTTTGCTTTGCCTTTATTTGTAAGTATTATTTTGTATTCCATTATTTATCTCCTGCTTTAATTGTTATAGAGTGTGCGCTTTGCTGTGCAAGGGCTATATACATATTTCCCTGCAATACAATATCTGCGCTGTTTTGGGGATAGATTGTTGTTTTTGTGCCATTTAGGCTTACTCCTCCTACATAAATATTGCCTTTGTGCTCTAAATTTAAACGCAGACAATCTATTAAACTCCTTGCGTTTTTATATCTTTTTGCAGTCTGTACAAGTCGGTCTAATAACTGCTGTGTAATACCTGTTATGTCAGGGTTGCTTTCTACCGTAACTCTAAAGTAATAAGGATCACCCTCATACTCTTGCCATTCTTGTATGCCGGCATGTTTAAAAACAATAGCAAGGGCACGCTTGATACTATAGGGAGTGCCTGCGTAATAATGAATTTGGAATGCGTCTTGCAACAGTTCACGTGTCTGCTGCTCATTCAGTCCCAAAATATCTACATCAAAAGACTCCGCAAGGTGCGGTAAAATCTCTTTAGGGCAGGTTTTAGGCAGAATAGATATAACGCTAAGATTAAGGGCTTCAAACCGCTCTCCGCTTAGTATGTCAAGGGCTTTTTGTACGGCTGTTTTATGTGCGGGAAGTAACGTTACCATTGTGCTTCCTCGTAATTAATATCCCACACAATGTCGTAAAATTCGTTATTTAATGCGGGTTGGTTTTCTACCTCTGCGTCGTTATCATCTATTTTCATAGCTGTTATATCTGCGCGGTAGACGCCTTCTTGGTGCAAAATTTTATAAAGATAACTAAGGTTTACGTCTTCTCCTAAAGCAAATCTCTGCTTTGTTGCTTCTATCTTGTTATTTATTTCGCTCTGTCTGCCTAAGTCTAAAAGTCCTATTGTTGCGCTTACAGTTAAGGTTTTGCGTGTAGACATATAAACCTCTACTTTGTCTGTTAAAGGTCTAACGTCTTCTTTGTTAAGAGCTGTTAAAACGTCTTTGATTAAATCTTTTTCCTCGTTTAAGTCTAAATTATTTACTGTTCTTAGATAAATTTTTACTACGCCTGCAGGGTATTCTCCTGCAACTCCTACCTCTTCAATGTTAGTATTAATTGTTGCATAATACCTGTATGCATTAATGCTTCCTGCAGTAGAAAACCTCTCAAGGCTTAAAATAGCTCTTTCTCTAAACTTTTCATCGCTCTCCGCATCTGCGCCGTTTGTGTAACTTGTTGTCTGTTTTATGTTAAATACAAATGGCTGAGGGTTTTGTACGTATTCTGTTTTAACTGTACTTTCTTTAACGTATTCGTCTAATTCTAAAGTACCCTCTGCTATTTTTTTGTTTGCTTCTATCGTTACGTCGTAAACTAATCTTGCAATTTCTCCTTTGTTTGAACGAAACAGCGTATTTGCAGGGATTGTTACATTATTAGCTAATTCAATTGTAAGTTCAAATTTTACGGTTGCTCTTGGTTTTGCGCCCTTGAGGCGTTCAACACCGTAAAGAGCAACAATGTTATCTAAGTCAGAACCCGAAGCATAGGGGATAAGCATACTTAATACGCTGTCGTTTATGCGCGCTCTAAGGAGCAGTTCACGGTACGCTATGGCTTCTATTACCGCGATGTAAGGGTCGCTTTCCAACTCTTCGTAATCAGAAAATTTGGCTTTAAATATGTTTTTAATTTCTTGTTTTATAGTGT
>JAIROK010000134.1 GCA_031257555.1 Campylobacteraceae bacterium
AAAAGGAGCCGCTTGAACGGCTATTTTTTCATCATATATGAAATATGACTTTAAAACTCTTTTGACATCTTCTTTGCCAACGCTGTTTTGAGGCGGCAGATAGTATATTATCTCTTCTACCAGCTCATATGGTACGTCAGCTTCCAAAAGCGTCTCTTCCAAAAGTTCTTTGCTTACCTTCTCTTGTTTTACGGGGACGATATCCCTTATCGCTTCAAGAGTTTTGCTAAGACCTTTTTTTATGGAAGAAAACATCAAAAAATCCTTTTCAAATCCGCTTCTATCATCTCTTCAAGCACTGCTCCCGTGTAGTCGGTAACATATGCTCCGTTTTTATCATATATCACTATGTGCGGCACGCTTGTTATATTGCCTAAAGCGGTTGAGAGTCTGAAATTGTTTTTATCGACAGTTACAATAGAGCTTATGTTTTTATCTTTTATGAAATTTTGAATTTCCTCTGAGGGTTTTTCTTCCAATAAAACAGATATGATTTCAAGTTCATTTATATATTTTTCTTGAAGATTATTTAAATGAGGAAACTGGGCATTGCATGGTACGCAATTGGTTGTAAAAAAATTTAAAAGCAGGGTTTTATTTGAAAAATATTGAAAACCATCATTTGCTCTTTCCAATGTAATATCTTCATTAGCTATGGTTTTTAAGAATATTTTCGGGTCGTCTTTTGGATCATTTTTTTCACTGCAACCATAAAATAGACTTATTAGTAAAATAGACATGAAAAGAGCTTTTCGCTTCATAAAATTGTATCCTTTTTTGATAAAATACTTTGCATGTAAAATTAATTGGAGATTATAGAAAAATGTCGCTTAAAAGCACGAACGATAAAGATATCAAGGCTGATTTAAAAGAGCAGTTTCGTAAAGAGTCTTTGGCAAAATTGGCATTCATTTCAAAATATAAACATTTAAAAAATTCAAAAATTGCTCTTTTTGAACTCAAAAAAGTACTTAAAAAAATAAAATTTAAGACAATTGCCCTTTATACTCCTTTGAGAAATGAAGTCGATACAAGAGTTTTGTTAAACCATTTGAGAAAAGAGAAAAAAGTATACGTTCCATTTATGGAATGTGTCAGTTTTAAATTGGTAAAATACCGATTACCTGTGCAGAAAAAAAGGTTTAATATTATGGAGCCCTCTAATTCATTTGCAAGAGTTCCCAAAATTGATGTTGCGGTCGTTCCTGTCATCGGGGTAGACGGGGATTTGAAAAGAGTAGGTTTTGGCAAAGGAATGTATGACAGGTTTTTTACCTCACTAAAACATACTCCTTTGGTTATTTTTATTCAACTTGCGAAATGTTTTACCAAAAAGAGACTCTGCGAAGATTATGATGTACAGGCAGATATTTATATTACCCCAACAAATACTATGATAAGAAGAGGAAAAAATGTTTTTAGAGTTAGGAATAGGGGTGACTGCGGCGGCAATTACAGGAGTGGCAGGATTTGTAATAGCAAAAAAATTTGATTCTGCAAATTATGAGATTTACACAACTCAAGCAAAGGCAAGAGCAAAAGCGATAGAGCATGAAGCCGAACTTGTATTGAAAAATGCAAACATAAAAGTTCAAGAAGCAGAGATATCAGCCAAAAGACGTTTTGAAGAAGAGGCGCTAAGACTCAAAAAAGAGTATGTTATAAAACTGACAGATGTTGAAAAAAGAGAGATATCCTTAAAAGAGGATTTTAAAAAGCTTTCAAAAGAGAAAGATGAGATAGAAGAATTTAAGAAAAAAACCGCAGAATTAAATCAAGAAGTTGTCAAACTAAAACAAGACTATCAAACTAAACTCAAAGAAGCTATACGCGTTTTGGAGCATTCAGCCGGACTTACCGAGTGTGAAGCAAAAGAGATAATTCTCAAAAAAGTAGAAGAACAATCACGCGCTGAAATAGCACATGTAGTAAGAAAATATGAAGAAGAGGCGAAACAGGAGGCAAAACGCAAAGCAAATTATATATTAGCACAAGCTACTACAAGATTTGCCGGAGATTTTGCCGCTGAAAGACTTATAAATGTCGTAAATATCAAAGATGACGATTTGAAAGGACGCATTATCGGCAAAGAGGGCAGAAATATAAAAACTCTTGAAATGCTTTTGGGTGTTGATATCATTATAGATGATACACCAAATGCGATAATTTTAAGCAGTTTCAATCTCTACCGCAGAGCGATTGCAACAAAAGTCATAGAATTGTTGATAGAAGACGGTAGAATCCAACCTGCACGCATTGAAGACATACACGAAAAGGTCAAAAATGAGTTTGAGCAAAGCCTTGCCGAAGAGGGAGAAAATATCGTTATGGATTTGGGACTTACAAAAGTTCACCCGGAAATCATAAAACTTATAGGAAGACTAAAGTTTCGCGCAAGCTATGGACAAAATGCTCTTGGACATTCACTTGAGGTTGCAAATCTTGCGGGCATCATAGCCGCAGAGCTTGGAGGCAATGAACAGCTTGCTAAAAGAGCGGGACTCCTGCACGATATAGGCAAAGCATTAACGCAAGAGTTCGCAGGAAGCCATGTGGATTTGGGAGGCGATGTCTGCAAGCGCTACAAAGAACATCCGGTCGTTATAAATGCGATTTACGCTCACCATGGACACGAAGAAGCTACCTCTATAGAAGCTGCGGCTGTATGTGCCGCCGATACGCTTTCTGCCGCACGTCCTGGGGCTAGACGCGAAGTGCTTGAGAGTTTCTTAAAACGCGTTCAAGATATCGAAGAGATAGCAAAATCCAAAGAGGGCATTAAACAAGCGTATGCAATAAACGCAGGACGTGAGATAAGAGTCATTGCCAATGCTAAACTTATAAATGATGATGAGGCTGTGCTTTTAGCAAAAGAGATAAGTAAAGAGATAGAAGAGAAAGTACAGTATCCGGGCGAGATAAAAGTAAATGTGATTAGAGAAATAAGAGCAGTAGATTATGCACGATAAATCGCCTGCAAAAGGAAAATAGTGGAAGAGATTTTAACATCGCTTGCTACATACGGATATGTGGTGCTTTTTCTGTACTCTTTTGGTGGTGGAATGGTTGCCATCATCGCAGCGGGTGTACTTTCGTATAAGGGAGTTATGGATCTTGAAACTTCTATCGTCGTAGCAGCAACGGCTAATTTTATAGGAGATGCTGTTTTGTCAAGCATTGGCAGATACAACCGCGAAACTATGATGCCATATATAAAAAAACATCGCAGAAAACTTGCTTTAAGCCATATCTTGATGAAAAAATATGGAGATAAAATCATCATCATTAAAAAATTTATTTATGGTCTTAAGACACTTATTCCAATAGCTGTAGGACTTACCAAATACCCATTGATAAAATTTAACATTATAAATTTTATTGCTGCAATTATATGGGCAATATCTTTGGGTTATGGTAGTTACTACGCAGGAGAGTATTTTACAAAGATATTTCACATGTTGGAAGACAAACCATACATAGCGCCTGCCATTTTAATCTTTTTAATCTTTCTTATATGGCTTTATTTTCAAAAAGCTACAAAAAAGCAAAACGGATAATAGACTTTTATTCTATAGTTAGTTCCATACTATCTTTATCCGCTTTAAGTCTAAATTTTTTATGTTCCGATTCCGTTTGCATCTCAAACTCTTGAGCAAAAGATAGCGCAATTTCTTTAGATATGTCACTCTTTTTTGCATGAATACACAAAAATAGTTTATACGAACCGTATTCCAAACCAAGACGAACACCTTGGTATTTTGTTGTGTAAAACCATGCTTTGTCATATACTACAAAATCACCATTAAAATAATCTTTTGTCAAGTTTGGCTTATTCCCTTTTGCTAAAGTTAAGTCGGTTATTTTTTCGGTATTTATATCTTTGCAG
>JAIROK010000078.1 GCA_031257555.1 Campylobacteraceae bacterium
GAACCGAATTTGAAAGCGAATGCGGCTATAGCATTTGGTCATGGATTTAATATACATTTTGGTCAGATTGTCCCTAAAAAAGATATAGACGTTATCATGATAGCTCCAAAAGCTCCGGGGCATACCGTGCGAAATGAATTTAAAAACGGCGGCGGCATTCCCGATTTGATTGCCGTTGAACAGGACGCAAGCGGCAATGCCAAAGCGATAGCTTTAAGTTATGCTTCAGCTATCGGCGGCGGCAGAACGGGGATTATCGAGACAACGTTTAAAGACGAGACCGAAACCGACCTTTTTGGCGAGCAGGCAGTTTTGTGCGGCGGCGTAACGTCTTTGGTGCAGGCAGGTTTTGATACTTTGGTAGAAGCCGGATATGAGCCTGAAATGGCGTATTTTGAATGTCTGCATGAATTAAAACTCATCGTTGATTTGATGTATCAAGGCGGCATCGGCGACATGAGATATTCTATCTCAAATACCGCAGAATACGGCGATTATGTCAGCGGTCCGCGCGTTGTTGCCTGCGAAGCAAAAAAGGCGATGAAAGAGATTTTAAAAGAGATTCAAAATGGGCAGTTTGCCAAAGATTTTATACTTGAGCGTAAAGCAGGATACACAAGAATGAATGCCGAGAGATCAAGAACAGATAAATCTTTGTTAGAGCAGACAGGCAGAAAACTTCGTGCCATGATGCCTTGGATAAGTGCCGGAAAAATTATCAATAGAGATAAGAACTAAACTTCAAATCCCAATAGCCTTTTTGGCTGTTGGGATAAAACTTCAAAATAATATTAATTTTAGGATAGTTGTTGGCATCATACAAGAAAAAAAGACTTACTTCCAAATACAGAAAAATCAGAAAAAAGATTGGAACAAAAAAAATACATATAATTATAGCTGCTGTTTTAATGATGCTTTTGTGTGCGGCAGTGATATTTTGCATAATCTATTTTTTGAAACATAAGACTTCAAAGCCTCCTTTTGTTGAGCAAAATATTACGATAAGTAATGTAACAAATGAGACAAATCAGACAATACCGATAATTCAAAAACCAAAACTTGCCATTATTATAGACGATGTAACTTTTGAAAGGCAGTTAAACGATATACTTTCTATACCTTTAAAAATCACTCCTTCATTTTTACCTCCAACAAAAAAAAGTAATTTTTCGGATAAACTTGCTAAAAGGACTGATTTTCATATGGTTCATTTGCCGCTTGAAGCTGTGAATTTCAAATCGCCCGAAGATGGTACGCTTTTGGTGAGCGATAGTTATGATGTTATTTTGCAAAAACTTAAAACATTAAAAGTACAGTTTCCGCGTGCTGTTTATTATAACAACCACACAGGAAGTAAATTTACAGCTGATTTTGAAGCCATGCAAAGATTATTAAAGGCTATGGATGAGGTTGGATTGATATTTGTGGACAGCAGAACATCAGCAGATACAAAAGCTTCCAAAGTTGCGGCAAAGTACGGTAAAAAACTTTTGCAAAGAGATGTGTTTTTGGATAATGTGGTAGAAAAAAATGCTATCAAGGAGCAAATTTTACTATCGGTAGCAAAAGCTAAGCGAACAGGTTATGCCATAGCGATAGGTCACCCTCATAAGGAGACGATAAAAGCTCTTTTGGATTTTGCAAAATATTGCGATGAAGTGGAAGTTGTATATATAAAAGATTTATAATGCCAAGAATTGATATTCCAAAAGAGCTTTTACGTTTAAAAAATCCACCAAAACAGCTTTTTGCAATAGGCAAAAAAGAGCTTTTGGAATGCAAAAAAATAGCGATAGTCGGCAGCAGAAAAGCACTATATTATTCAAAAGAAGCAATTCAAAAATTATCAAGCATGCTTTCATTAAATCAAGTCGTTGTCGTAAGCGGCGGAGCTATGGGCATAGATGCGGCAGCTCATATTGGGGCGTTTCCAAATACCATAGCTGTGCTGGCAAATTCGCTTGATATTTTTTATCCGAAAATTAACTATAAACTTTTGAAAGATATATCCGAAAAAGGGTTGCTTCTTAGTGAATATCAACCCGTAACGTATGCTACAAATTATAGTTTTGTGCTTAGAAATCGTCTTGTTGTTGGGCTTTGTGATGCTTTGGTTATCGGGGAGGCAGATTTGAACAGCGGTTCATTAAGAAGTGCGGAGTTTGCGCTTGAGCTTGGAATACCGATATATGTTTTGCCGCATAGATTGAATGAGAGCGAAGGGACAAAAATGCTTTTAAGAGAAGGTAAGGCAGAAGAGATATGGAATTTAAGCAATTTTGCAGATACTTTTGCCGGAAAATCACCGCAAAAAGATGTAGATGCTTTTAGCGATGAAGTTTTAGAATTTTGCGCTAAAAATAGTGACTTAAATACATGTTTGCGAAGATTTGGAGAGAGAATTTTTGAATATGAGCTTGAGGGCAAGATAAAGATTGCAGATATGAAAGTGAGTTTGATTTGACTATCGCTGCTTTGGATATAGGACTTAAAAGAATAGGCATAGCTTTGTGTTTGGATAATAAAATCGTTATGCCTCAAACTCCCATTATGCGTAAAAACAGATTGCAAGCTTCAGTAGATGTTGATACCTTTTTAAAAGAGTGGGAAGTAGAAACAATTGTTGTCGGTTTGCCTTTAAATGAAGAGATGAAGCGCAGAATACAACACTTCATCTCTCTTTTGAAATATAAATGTGAAGCTATTTTTATAGATGAAGATTTTTCATCATGTGATGCAAAAGAGATGGCAAAGGGTGTTTTTAAACAAAAGAGAGATGGCAAGATAGACTCTGTAGCAGCTGCTGTCATACTTGATAGATATCTTTGCACTTTGAAAAGTTTTTGAGGGATTTTTTGATTTTATATCTGCATATTCCGTTTTGTGACAGCAAATGTTTTTATTGCTCTTTTTGTTCTTATACGGATAAAAATAACCTTAAAGAAGTTTATCTTGAAGCTATTTTAAGACAATTTGAGCGCGAAGAAAAAAGATTTAATATAAGCGAAAAAAGTATAACCTCTTTTTTTACAGGAGGTGGAACACCATCAACTTTTTCACCATCACTTTTATCTTTTTTTATAAAAAAAATAACTCATTATCTAATTTCAAATGCCGAAATGACAATTGAAGCAAATCCAAACTCCGCTACATTTGAGTGGCTTTTGGGAATGAGAGAGCTTGGATTTAATCGTATCAGTTTTGGTGTTCAAAGTTTTAATGATGAAAAATTGAAATTTTTAGGCAGAGCGCACAATCAAAAACAAGCGCTCGAAGCTGTGGAAAATGCTTGGAGGGTTGGTTTTAAAAATATCTCTATAGATCTTATCTATAATACAAAATGTGACAATAAAAAACTTCTTCTTGAAGATATCACGATTGCTTCGGCTTTACCGATAAATCATTTAAGCGCTTATTCGCTTACTATCGAAAAAAATACAAAATTTTATAAAATACAAAATGCACAAAAAGAGTCTTTATATCTTGCTAAATATGTGATAAATCTTTTGAAAGATAACGGTTTTTTATGCTATGAGATATCTAATTTTTCAAGAGGCTATGAGTGTTTTCACAATAAAGGATACTGGCAGCATGATGATTATATCGGTATTGGCTGCGGTGCTGTGGGATTTTATAAAAACAAGCGGTTTTATCCATCTCGCAATTTAGAGGAGTATATCAAGAACCCTCTTTTGGATAAGGTAGAAAATTTGAGTGATGAAGAGTTACTTTTTGAAAAAATTTTCTTATCTCTTCGCTCAAATACAGGTTTGGAATTTGCAAAACTACCTTTTGATATAGCAAAAAAAGCGGATATTTTACTGAAAGAAAAAAAATGTGTCATGAAAAATGGGAGATTTTACAATACAAACTTTTTTTTAGCTGATGAAATGGCTCTATTTTTGACCTCTTAAACTATTTGTTTTGTAAAGATGTTTCAAGAAAATTTGGATACAATAACCCCTCACTATTTATTTTAAGGAAAAGCGTGTTTGGAATAGGCTTTTTTGAGTTTATTGTCATAGCTATTGTTGCTATTATATTTTTAGGACCCGATAAACTTCCTTCGGCTATGATAAAGATTATAAAAACTTTCAAAACTTTCAGCAAAAGTATCAATGAGGCAAAAACAGTAATAGAAGAAGAGTTAAATATCCAAGAGCTTAAAGAAGACTCTAAAAAATATCGCGCTCTTTTGGAGCAAAATACACAAAAAATCAAAAAAACATTTTCTTCAGATGAGCTTTTGGATTTGCAAGACAGCACCAAAGAGGTAAATGCCGTACTGGAGGATATCAAAAAAACAACTCTAAATGATGATTTAAAAGATACAAAAGAAGTTAAAAACAAAAGCGAGCAGGGTTAAATGATATTTGAAGAGTTTAAACCGCATTTGATAGAACTTAGAAAACGGCTTGTTATTGCTGTTTGCATTCTTTTTGTTACGTTTTTTATCACTTTTGCATGCTGGGAGTTTATCATAACGTGGATAATAAACCCTATCTTTTCTGCTATGGGAGTTGATGATACGATAGCTTTTGAGACATCAAACCAAAGTGTTGTTGAGGCTGTTTTAAACTATAAAATGCCAGAGCAGATGAAAAACAGTCAGTTCATGATAACAACATCTATGTTTGAGGGCATTTTCGCCGTATTTAAAGTATCGCTTTTGTCAGCTTTTATACTCTCTTTACCCCTTATTTTATGGCAAGTTTGGCTTTTTGTAGCGCCGGGTCTTTACGAGCATGAAAAAAAGCATATTCTTCCATTTGTATTTTTTGCGACCGTAATGTTTATAATAGGCTGTGTTTTTTGTTATTATGTTGTGTTGCCGATGAGCTTTAAATTTGCTATGAATTTTGGTAAAAATATATTTGTATACATACCAAAAATTAGCGAATATGTAGATATTTTTGTAAAAATCATGTTTGGTTTTGGTATCTCTTTCGAATTTCCGGTTGTAAGCTTTTTTTTGGCTAAAATAGGTTTTATTACCGATAAATCACTAAAAGATTTTTTCAGGTACGCTGTTGTTATTATATTTGTTTTTGCCGGTATCATAACACCCCCTGATGTTATTTCACAAATTTTGATGGCTATCCCGCTTTTACTGCTATACGCATTTTCCATATTTATAGTGCGCATGGTAAATCCATATAAAAAGATAGATGACGAGTGTGAGGAAAATGCAAAAACTTGACCCCTCACTGCTATCAAGTTATGACTATCATCTGCCTAAATCCCTCATCGCTTCATATCCAATAAAGCCAAAAGAAGAGGCAAGGCTGCTTGTTTATAAGAGAGATAACAAAAGCGTTATTCATGCTAAATTCGGAGAGCTTTTTGAGTTTTTACCCAAAAATTTGAGCGTTTTGTTAAATGACACAAAAGTTATAAAGGCTAGAATTTTTGGTTTTAAACAAAGCGGCGGCAGTGTAGAGCTGTTGTTTAATTCAATCATAAAAGAGTGTGATTTTAAAGTGCATATCAAAGGCAGAGTAAAAGTTGGCTCAAAACTTGTTTTTGATGATGGGTTGAGTGCAGTTGTGTTGTCTTTGAATGATGACGGTACACGCGTTGTAAATTTTTTTAAAGATGAAAAACTTTTGCATGCAGATAAACTTTTTGAGATTTTGGACAAAATAGGACATGTGCCGTTGCCGCCTTACATAAAAAGAGAGGATACAAAGGAAGATGAGGAGGACTATCAAACTCTTTTTGCCAAAAATGAAGGCGCGGTTGCCGCACCTACAGCCTCTTTGCATTTTAGCGATGAGAGTTTTTTAAAACTTAAAAATAATTTTGAGACGGAGTTTATAACTTTACATGTGGGGGCAGGAACATTTAAGGGTGTGGAGAGTGAAAAGATAGATAAACACATGATGCATTCGGAGTATTTCATTATTCCAAGCAAGGCTGAAAAAATTATACAAAGCAGCAAACAGATTTTAAGTGTCGGTACTACCGTTGCAAGAAGCGTGGAGTATTTTGCGCGTACAAAAAAAAGAGAAGGCGAATGTGATATTTTTTTAAATCCTCTTAATCCTCCGATTAGGGTAGGGCATCTTTTGACAAATTTTCATCTTCCCAAATCAACACTTATTATGCTTGTAGCAAGTTTTATAGGAGTTGAAGAGACTTTGCGAATATATAAAGAAGCAGTAGATATGAAATATCGTTTTTTCTCATATGGTGATGCTATGTTGATTTTATAGAAGGTGCAAGATAAAATATATAATAAGTAGTATTTTATAATGTTTTTTGTTGAAATACAAAGTTATGTGAAGCGTGCAAAATTTACACTTTTTTAATAACTTGTTGGTTACTATACGAAATAAAAAATAGGGTCTTGAAAGTGTGCGAAGAACAAAAGCCTGAAAAGCGATATCGTCCGAATGTAGCGGCAGTTATTGTTTCTTATGAATATCCGTTCAATTGCAGTATATTTGTTGCACTAAGAGGGGATATAGAAGGTGCATGGCAGTTTCCTCAAGGCGGCATAGATGACGGTGAGACTCCCAAAGAGGCATTGTTTAGGGAGCTAAAAGAGGAGATAGGCACAAAAAAAGTAGAGATTATAGCCGAATATCCGGAGTGGCTCTCTTATGATTTTCCTCAAAGAATTGTTGAAAGAATGTACCCATACGATGGTCAGATGCAAAAGTATTTTTTAGTAAGGTTAAAAAAGAGCGCGCGTATAAATTTAAATACAAAACATCCTGAATTTGTGCAATACAAATTTGTGGATTTAGATGAGGTTTTGGATAGTATTATATATTTTAAAAAACCAATTTATAAAAAAGTGTTGGAATACTTTAAAAAAGAAGGATATCTTTAATGCTGGTAGTTCAAAAGTATGGTGGAACAAGCGTAGGAACTTTGGAGAGAATCAAAGCAGTTGCCCAAAGAGTTGTTGAGACAAAAAAAGAGGGGCATGATTTGATTGTTGTCGTGTCTGCTATGAGCGGCGAGACAAACAAGCTGATAGAGTATGCGGAGTTTTTCAGCAAAACTCCATCACAAGCTGATATGGATATGCTGTTATCCTCAGGTGAGAGAGTTACAAGCGCACTTTTGGCGATAGCTTTAAATGAACTTGGGTACAAAGCTATAGCGATGAGCGGCAGACAAGCCGGCATAGTAACCGATAGTTTTCATACAAAAGCACATATAGACCACATAGATACGGCTAATATAAAAGAAACTGTTAAAAATGGAACAATAGTTGTTGTTGCCGGTTTTCAAGGCATGACAAAAGACGGTAAAGTAACTACTTTAGGACGCGGCGGAAGCGACCTTTCTGCCGTTGCTGTTGCAGGAGCTTTGGAAGCTGATTTGTGTGAGATATTTACCGATGTGGACGGCGTTTATACTACTGATCCCAGAATAGAACCTAAAGCTAAAAAGCTTGATAAAATTAGTTATGATGAGATGCTAGAACTTGCAAGTTTGGGTGCGAAAGTGTTACAAAACCGCTCTGTAGAGCTTGCAAAAAAGTTGAATGTCAATCTCGTTACGAGAAATAGTTTTAATAACAACGCAGGAACTTTAATAACAAAGGAAGAGAACATTATGGAACAACCTATAGTAAGCGGAATAGCGCTTGATAAAAATCAAGCAAGAATTACCTTAAGGGGCGTAGTTGATAAGCCCGGCATTGCTGCAAGTATATTTAAAAAATTGGCTGAAAACAATATTAATGTGGATATGATTATACAAAATGTAGGAGTTGACGGCACGACAAATTTAGGTTTTACGGTGCCTCAAAATGAGCTTGCTTTTGCTAAGAAAATAATGGAAGAGCTTCAATCGTCTGAAAAACTGGAATATGATAATGAGATAGTGAAAGTATCTATTGTGGGTGTAGGAATGAAGTCCCACAGTGGTGTGGCAGCTTTGGCATTCAGTACTTTGGCAAATGAAAATATAAATATAGAGATGATAAGTACAAGTGAAATAAAAATCTCCATGATTATACAGGCAAAATATGGCGAACTTGCAGTAAGAGCATTGCATAAAGCCTATAAGCTTGATAAAAATTAAAAAGTGCAGTTGCGGATAAAAAGTTAAATGCAAAGATTTGTATTTGATAAAATTTCAAAAAAGTTGAGCTGATATATATGCAAGAATTTTTAAAATGGACACTTGATACGATAAGAAAAGAGGGCTCATCTTTTAGCTGGATGGAAGAGAAGCGATTGGAATGGGTGCCGCTTGTTGTTCCTGTGTTGAAAAAACTGTTGCAAGGACATACATTTATAGTGGCTACTGATGATGAGAGGAGATGGTTTGGTGAATATATGGTTTATTCTATCAACAGACCGTATCAAAATCGTCCGTTTATCTCATTTATATGTCTTAATGCATTTTTTCCGAATATCAACAGTTTAAGAAGCAAAGAGGATTTCGACCTTTTGGAAGATATGCTATCGCTCTCTTTTTCTAATGGCTATACATTTTTTTATGTTGGCAAAAGCAATGATGCAAAATATCAGATATCAAAACAAAAGTATGATAGTTTTTTGTGGATTGTAGATGAACAGGTACAAAATAGTTTTTATTTGAAATCTGAAGATTACTCTTTGGATACTAAAATGATACAGCTTTTTAAGCTGTTAAATCGCAGCATAGATGCGGTTTTGTTTGCAGAGGTTACACTTGAGGATTGATGGAAGTTGTATCATTGCATGTAAAGATTTAGAGAAGTTAAAGTCTTATGTTTTCCAAAACTATCCATCTCGCAATCTAAAACTTTTTGCACCTGAAGATTTTTTGATTGATGATGCCAAGTCTGTAATAAAAGAGGCATATATAGCAGAGAGTGAGCAAAAGATTATAGTTACACTTTCGAAAAGCTATAATATTTATGCTCAAAATTCACTTTTGAAAATTTTGGAAGAGCCTCCGAAAAATATAGTATTTGTATTGTGTGCTCCTTCCAAAACAATTTTTTTGCCCACTATCCGCTCGCGTCTTAGCATAAAAACGATAGAAGCAGATAAAACAGTAGTAAACAGCGGGCTTGATTTTAAAAAAATGGGTATGAATGAAATATACTCTTTTTTAAAAGAGCATAATTTTTCAAGCAAAGAGGAGATAAAGCTGCTGCTTCAAGCTATACTAAATGAAGCAATCAAACAAGGCATAAGACTTGCCGAAGACGAACTTGAAGAGTTTAGAAAGTTGATGCATTTAGCCGAATTAAACTCTAGAGGCAGTAATTTGATATTATGTGCACTGCTTTGTATATATGAAAGACGGTATAGATGAAAACAAAAATAATGGGTATTTTAAATATCACAAAAGACAGCTTTTTCGAAGACAGCAGAACAAACGTTTTGGAAGCTAAAAGCAAAATTGAAAAGATGCTCCAAGATGGAGCCGACATGATAGATATAGGAGCGCTTTCATCGCGTCCTGGGAGTGATGCGATAAGCGAAGAAGAAGAGTTAAAAAGAGTACGCGATGTTTTGGATATAGTCAAAAAAAATAGATTTTATGAAAAAGCTATTTTTAGTTTAGACAGTTATTCGCCTTTATGTTTGGATTATGCGTTAAATTGCGGCTTTAAAATAATAAATGACATAACAGGTTTAAGTGACGATAATGTATGTATGGTCGCAAAAAAACACAAAGCCGCGGTTTGTATAATGCATATGAAAGGAGATCCTAAGAGTATGCAAGCAGATCCTGTCTATGAAGATGTTATAAAAGATGTCGATGAATTTTTCGAACAAAGGGTAGAAAAAGCAAAAAGTTTTGATATAAAAAATATAATATTAGACGTTGGAATAGGTTTTGGGAAAAACTTAGAACACAATATCGCTCTTATAAAAAGTCACTCTTCCTTTTTGTATTTTGGATATCCGCTTTTGATTGGTGCTAGCAGAAAATCTATGATAGATAAAATTTCTCCATCGTCTGTTGGCGAAAGACTGCCCGGCACTTTGGCGATTCACATGGAAGCAGTTAGAAACGGAGCTTCTATCGTAAGATGTCATGATGTTAAAGAGCATGTGCAGGCGATACGTGTTTTTGAGGCTTTACAATGAGTTACATAAAAGATTTTTTTATAGGTATTTTTGGATATTATGAAGATGTAATGTTATTTGGCGCTTTGGCATTTATAATTTTAATAATAGTCATTTTGTTCATACTTTTGCGTAGAAAAAAAGAGTATGAAAAGTTTAAAACTTTAAGGCTTTACGGTGTTGTATGGAGATGGAATTGGATGGGCAAAAAGAAAATTATTTCGCTTTGGTGCTATTGTCCTGTGTGCGGAAGCGAACTTATGTGTGATGATGAAGCTTGCCGTTCAAACGATTTACTTGCCAATAAAACAACCTATTTTATATGCCAAAAATGCGGCGGCGTAGAAAAAAGCAGAATAGTAGGCGGCGACAGGAAGCATGTATTAAAGATAGTAAGGTTTGAAATAAATAAAAGAGTTAGTCAAAATAATTATAAAAAATGAGGCTGTAAATAATAATGGATAATTTTGAATATAAAGAGGCTATAGAAAAATTGAATACATGGGCGCATGCATATTATGCTTTAGATGCGCCTTTGGCTACGGATTATGAGTATGATGAACTTTACCAAAAAGTGGTAGAGTTTGAAAAACAAAACCCACTTTTAACAGATCCTTCATCTCCGACTTTACGTGTTGGCGGAGATATTTTGGAAGGATTTGAAAAAGCTTCGCATCTAACTCGCATGTGGAGCATGGAGGATATTTTTAACGAATACGAATTAAAACTTTGGATAGAACGCATTTGGAAAACCAAAAGAGATTTTACATTTTATTGTGAACCAAAATTTGACGGAGCAAGTTTAAATCTTATATATGAAAATGGCGTGCTTAAACAGGCTATAACGCGAGGAGACGGCTCAATCGGAGAAGACGTTACAAACAACATTAGAACAGTTCGTTCAATTCCGCTTCGCATAAATCACGATAAAATACTTGAAGTTAGAGGCGAAGTGTTGATAAAAAAATCAGACTTTGAAGAACTTAATAAAGATCGTAAAATGGAAGGCGAACCGCTTTTTGCAAATCCTAGAAATGCTGCTGCCGGAAGTTTAAGACAGCTCGACCCTTCCATTACGGCATCAAGAAAACTTATATTTTATCCATGGGGAATTGGTCAAAACAGCCTCGAATTTGCATATCTTAGTCAGAAAATGGATTTTGTTTATTCGCTTGGTTTTTTACAGCCGCCGATGAGACTTACTACCAAAAATGACACTGATGTAAAAGAATTATATAAAAAATTTATAGAAAAACGTGATGAAATCTTGATGATGATGGATGGAATGGTAGTTAAGGTTGATGAGGTAGCGCTTCAAGAAGAGCTTGGTTATACCATAAAATATCCGCGATGGATGGTTGCATTTAAATTTCCTCCGGTTGAAAAAAATACGCAAATTTTAAGTATCTCTTTGCAAGTAGGTCGCACAGGTGTTGTAACTCCTGTCGCTAACGTAAAGGCAGTGGATATCGAGGGTGTTACGGTAGAGCGTGCAACTTTGCACAATTTTGATGAAATAAAAAGAAAAGATATAAGACTGGGTGATCATGTGACTATCATTAGAAGCGGTGATGTGATACCAAAGATAATTTATGTGCAGGCAAACAAGCGTGTTGGCAGCGAAATTGTTATAGATAGACCGACCCTGTGTCCTATTTGCAATGGAGAACTTTTAGATGAGGGCATTTTGATAAAATGTCAAAACCTTGCGTGTGATGCCAGAGTGGAAGCATCTTTGATATTTTTTGCATCAAAACAAGCTTTAAACATAGAAGGACTTGGCAAAGAGATAGCACGTACACTTTATCGTTCCGGCTTTGTAAAAAGCATTTTAGATATTTTTTATTTGAAAAAAGAGCAGCTCTTAAAACTTGAAGGTTTTAAAAGCAAAAAAGCAAAAAATCTTATAGATGCCATAGCAAACACAAAAGGAAGCGAGCTTTGGCGCGTTATAAATGCTCTTTGCATTGAGCATATAGGAGAGGCAGCAAGTAAAAAAATAGCTCAAAATTTTGGGCTTGATTTTGTGAATGCAAATGAAGAACAAATTTTAGAGCTTGATGGATTTGGAAAAGAGATGGTTGCATCTTTGAAAGAGTTTTTACATGTAAACAGAGATTTGATAGCTAAATTGTTTGAGATTATAGAGCCAAAAACAACTAAAAAAGAGATTATTGACAATCCCTTGAAAGGGAAAACGGTAGTTTTAACAGGAGCTTTGAACCGCCCAAGGGACGATGTAAAAGATATGCTGGAAAATTTAGGCGCAAAAGTCAGCTCATCAGTTTCTAAAAAAACAGATTTAGTTATATTTGGAGAAGATGCGGGAAGTAAGTATGACAAAGCGCTTTTACTTGGCGTGAAACTTATGAATGAAAACGAATTCGAATCGTTTTTAAAAGATAATAACCTTTATATATAAAGAAAAAAGATGTTTTCACATAAACTTAATAAAAATGAGATACACGCATTAGCAATAGGTCGATTTGACGGTATACACAGAGCCCACAGGGAGCTTTTCAAGCATCTTGGAAGACGCGGCGGGATATTGATAATAGACAATAACAGCTCTACCGTTACGCCAAAGAGCAGACGCGATGAATATATATCGCATCAATGTTTTTATTATAATTTGGCAGATATCAAGGATTTAAGCGCAGAGGAGTTTATAGCTCTTTTGAAAAAAGATTTTCCATCTTTGCAAAAGATAGTTGTAGGATATGACTTTCGTTTCGGTAAAAACAGAATGTCTGGAGTAGATGAGCTTGATAAAATATACGATGGCAAAGTTGTCATTGTGCCGGAGTTTTGTTACGATGGCATCTCTATCCATACCAGCAAAATAAAAGCATTTTTAGCATCAGGTGAAATATTTCAAGCAAATAGACTCTTAGGGCGTGAATATTCCTTCGTGGGTAAAGTAAAAAAAGGGCAGGGAATCGGCGGCAAAGTGCTTTTTCCTACTGTAAATTTGGAAGTAGACGGATATTTTATCCCATCAGACGGAGTATATGCAGGCAGACTTAAAATAGAAGAGAACGTATATGACAGCGTAGTTTTTATAGGAAAAAGAGTCAGCACGGACGGACAGTTTTCTTTTGAGGCATATGCTATAGACGTAGATATATATGTAAAAGAGGAAGATAAGATAGAGCTATTTTTCGTCGAATACTTAAGAGAAAACAGAAAATTTGAAAAGATGGAAGAACTTAAAGAGCAGATAAAAAAAGATATATCTAAAGCTAAAGAGTCACTTAAAATATGCAAAATATATCCGTAAGGCATTAAACTTGAAAGATAGAGTATTTGAAAAACAGATAAGCAAGCAGTTTGAATTTGATGAAAATGTGGCAAGTGTGTTTGACGATATGTTAAATCGCTCGATTCCATTTTATGCGGAAGTTTTAAATCTTGTCTGTGAACTTATTTTAAAATATGCAGTGCCAAATTCATCTGTGATAGACCTTGGCTGCTCTACTGCAAACACACTTTTAGCCATAAGTAAAAAGATGCGGTTTCCTTTAAAATTTACAGGTATAGATAACTCTTCGGCTATGATAAAACAGGCAAGGAAAAAAGCGCAGGCGTACGGCGTTGATATAGAGTTTATAGAAGGCGATATAACAAAAAGCGATTTTGGTATAAACTCTGTTGTTATAGCAAATTATACATTTCAATTTATCCGTCCGCCGCAAAGAGCAAAATTGGCTCGAAAAATTTATGAGAGTCTTCAAAATGGCGGCATTTGTATCTTTAGCGAAAAGATAATTTATGAAAATAAAACTTTAAATAAAAATATGATTGATTTATATCTAAATTTTAAAAAAGGTCATGGTTATAGCGATTTTGAGATAGCACAAAAAAGAGAAGCGCTGGAAAATGTTCTTGTACCTTACAGCGAAGATGAAAATAAAGAATTAATGAAGAGCGCAGGATTTAATGAAGTGCAGACTATTTTCAAATACGCCAACTTCGCAACATTTTTAGCTATAAAATAATTAAATATATCTATAATTTATTTTATAAAAATTATTATTTTTATAAAAAATCGCATCAGGTATTTAAAAATTTATTCTTATATTTTAATAATATTTATATTTAATTAAGTATAATAATATAATATTCAATTCGTGTCTTAATTATAATTATTATACAGGAATTGTCAATGAAATCTTTTTCAACGCTATTTAACTTCCCAATTTTTCTCATCTCTTTACTTTTTTTATTTTCTTGCGGAGGCGATGATTTTTACGATTCAAATGACTCTTATAAAGAACCGTCATATATTCAAGTATCTCCAAATTTTATAAATTTGAGAGTAAATAATAGCAGAACAGTAGAGGTTGAAAAGATACATAAAGATAATTCTGTTGATGTTTTGAACAATGCGGAAGTTAATTTTATTTTGAATGATAATGATGTAGCTTCTATAAATTCCAAAGGCGAATTAAAAGCATTGAAAGAGGGAAATACAACTCTTGTCGTAAAATACAAAAATTTAACTCCTTTGGAGATTAATGTTGTAGTTTCAAAAGAACTTAATGCTTCAAATTTAAATCCTGTTCATTTTGGAAATTTGTATATAGATAATATCCCTAATGATTCTACGCTTGAAAAGTATGATGAGAGATTGTTTGCTATGATAACAGGTAAAGTGTCTGATGAACATGGACGACCTTTAAAAGATATTGTTGTAAGTATTCATAAATTTGGTGAATACGGAACAACAAAGACAGATGAAAACGGCTCTTACGCTATTCCTGTTGAAGGAGGCAAAAATATAATTATCAGATACTCTAAACCAGGATATACAACTATAGATAGAGATATATACGCTAAAGTTCAAGATTGGACTATAGCGCCTGATGTTACGATGCTTGCCAAAGATGCAAAAGTATCAACCATAAAAATGTCCGATACCAACCCCCGTATTCACTCTTCAAGCAAAATAAACGATGAGAGAGGAGAGAGACAAGCGACAATAGTATTTGAGGGAGTAAATAAGGCAAAAGCTATAGATAAAGATGGAAGTGAAAGAGAACTTGAAACCATAAACATTAGAGCTACAGAGTTTAAAACTCCCCCATCTATGCCTTCAAATCTTCCAAATACCACAGCTTTCACATACTGCGTTGATATAACTGTTGATGGTGTAACAGACAGTGAGAGTGTAACTTTTGACAATCCTTTGGTTATGTACGTGGATAACTTTTTAGGATTTAATGTCGGCGAATTAGTACCTGTGGGATATTATGACAGAAACAAAGGTGAATGGATAGGCTCAGATAATGGAATAATAGTAAGACTACTTGATACCAATAGCGATGGTATGGTTGATGCATTAGATGCAAACGGTGATGGAGAGCCTGACGACTTAAACGGCGATGGAGACTTTGGTGATGAAGTAGCAGGTATCTCAAATAACACCAATTATCAAGCAGGTAAAACTTATCAAAGGGCAAAGATAACCCATTTCACGCCATGGGATTGCAATTTTCCTTATGTACCAGAAGGAGATGTAAACGAACCTAACAGCGATAACACTGATCCTAATACGGGAACTCCTAATCAGCCAAATGATAATCCTGTATGCACCAATTCTTACATTACTTCAAAAACGCAAATCCTTCATGAGGATATAGATATAGCAGGAACCAATGTTAAGCTTCATTACAACTCCAGGAAAACAGACGGATTTAAATATATCATAAGTGCGTCTATCGATACATCGGATCTGCCTTTTACCGCATTGGGGGCGCAGTCTATATTGGAGATAGGCGGCAGGAGATTTGTTAAAGATTTGGAATTTAATAAAATAAACAATGTAGAGTTCGAATGGGATGGAAAAGACGCAGTAGGCAATAAAATACCAGGAACCATAAACGGCAAACTTATTACAAGATATTCATACAAATTGCAGTATATGTACGCATGCGCTCCGCTTAGCATGTCGTCAAGTTCTCCAAGAAAAATATCTTCGCCGTTATTTGCAGAATCATCGCCGAACGAAATCACATGCTCTCAAACATTTGCCGATGTGTCGGTAGCATGGGCGCAGACAGGTAAATATCCAAGCGGTATTACGGGAAAAGAACTTATATATTATGATACCGAACAAGACATTATGGTACAAACTGATGATTTATCGTCTGAAAAAGATAATTTAGCCAACGGTTGGACATTACATGACGATCTATATATGAATATCCATGCCAAAGGAACTTTAAGCAACGCTGTAACGCAAAAATATATAGAGTTAAAAGACGGACTTTTATTTATGGTGGATAATGAACCTGAAAATAGATTTACAATATCAAAATTAGTGTCAAATAATTATTACGCTCTTATAGTGACATTTCCATCCTCATCCTTAGGGTATTATGGTAATATATTAAATTTTGCAAGTTTTTATATATCTGATAAAAAATCATATGAGACAAACAGGATACCGTTGGGACAATTTAGCCAATTCGATTTTAAGAAAAACTATGACAATACTCCAAAGCCGGGACATGATGTGTTTGCTCATTACAGAGGTACTATTTTTGAAGGTGCAAGCGAATGGTATTTGGGTGCATCTGTTACACCATGGGATTTAAAACAGAAAATTAGAGATATGATAGATAGCAATACGCATTTTGTATTTCCTACAAATGATGATTGGGGAAATTTAAATTTAAGAGGAAGCTATTGGGTTTTTTTACAGCCAACCGAATTTTTATATCGACAAGTTGATATGTTGTATCCCGACTATGATCAAACATTATATAAAAATCAGAATTTTCTTTTTTTAAATTTATCGGAAAACGACATCATCATCTTCAATGACAATTTAGGCTATGTTTATGACACAAGTACAGGGCTTTTAACAAAGATATTCGATAACACGGTGAAGCAGATCATAAAAACTTACAAACATGACGATAACGGCAGACTTATCTCTATAGCAGACCAATTTGACAATAAATTAGAGATAACAAGAGATTATAACGGCAATCCGATATCGATAACTGCTCCAAACGGACAAGTAACAAGACTATCTGTAAACTATAAAGGAGATTTGACATCTATAAATTATGAAGACGGTTCAACATACATATTTGACTATAACGACAATTCGCTTATGACTTCCAAACGAACCCCGGAGGGTCATTACTCTTCATATTACTATAACGACAAAGGAAGAGTAGAAAGGCAAACAGACACAAACAACGGACAATGGCAGTTTAATAAAGCACAGTTAAGCAAAACTACGGAGTATAGCATCGTAAAGCCGGAAGGCGATAAACTCACATACGTAGATACAAGAGGATTTGACAATGCCATATCGTCCCTGATAAAACTTCCAAGCGGTTATTCGTACAGTACAACATTTGATGATAACAAGACAAGCTCTGTAGTAGACAATGTCCAAACAACCGTACAAACCCAAAAAGACCCTTTAACTCTAAACACCATACTAAAATCCCAAACTGTTAAAATGCCAAGCGGACTTACAAAAACCATAACAAACGATATAATTTATGCAGGGGACATCAAAAACCTCCAGTCAAAAACACAGAGAGTAACAACCAATTCAAAAACTGTTACAATAAAAACGGATTATACCCAAGGAACCATAACCGCGCTGTCTCCAAATAACATCAAAGAGACATTAACATATGATCAAACAACATCTCTTCCCTTAAAATATCAATACGCCAACTTAGAGCCTGTAAACTATGAATACGACAATAAAGGAAGACTAACCAAGCTCTCTCAACATCAAAATATTATAACTTACTCTTACAATTACAGAGGAAACACCCAAGCCATTACCGACGCAAAAGGACGAACCACCTATTACGAATACGATCTTCTTGACAGGGTAACATCTATAACATATCCGAACAATATAAAAGAGTATTATTCTTACGATAAAGAGGGAAATGTATTAAGATATATAACTCCTAAGAACACAAACTTTGATTTTACATATAACCCCTTATCTCAAAGAACATCTTTTAAAATGCCAAGTTCTAAGACTATTCTCTACTCTTACAATAAAAACAGAGATTTGACAAAGATAACATATCCTAGTTCTAAAAGTATAAACTATCACTATGACAAATCACAATTATCAAAAATAACAACTTCAGACAGTGACGAATTCATATACAGATATTCATTTCACAATAAAATAGATACGATAACAAGAAACAATCAAGAAAAGACATCTTACACATATGACGGAGAACTTATGACAAAGATAAGCCAGGAGGGAGTACTAAATCAAGACATATCCTTCACATACAACAATGACTTTCTCCCAAACTCTATTACATATCTAAACAAACAAGACGTATATTCATACAACAATGACAACCAAATCGTTAAAGTCAATAATATAGATATCAATAGAGACAGTACCAATGGCTTTATAACTTCAATAGACAATGGAGTATTTAAAAAAGAGTTTGATTATGATACAAAAGGATATATATCAAACATTAAAGACAACTCATACGAACAAACAATACTTTCACGTTATGATAATAACAACATAAAAGAGATAAAAGAGATAAACAGTAATATCATTTCAACTTACAAATACGAGTATGATAATTTAAATAGACTAACCAAAGTAATAAAAGACAATCAAATCACAGAACAATACAAATACGATAATCAAGGAAATAGAATAAAAGCTATAATCAATAATCAAGAGATTACAGCTTCATACAACTCTGATGATGAACTCATATCTTATGGGAACAATCAATACTCTTACAATAAAGACGGACAACTCATCTCACAACAAAACACACAAGGTGTAACTTCATATAACTATGACATATTCGGTAATCTAAAAGAGGTAATCTTACCAAATCA
>JAIROK010000113.1 GCA_031257555.1 Campylobacteraceae bacterium
TTCGGCACTTATCGCTATCTGTCTTAGATAATCGTTATTTACCGGTCTTGAAGCTGATGGTTCGCCTAAATACTTTGTATCCCCGCCTGTTGGTAAAAACCAAAAAATGTTTAAACTCACAAAATCCTCCTTAAAATTTTTGATAAACAAACTAAAAATTTTAAGATTTTACTCTAATTATTAGTTAATCTATCAATTTAATATGGTATTGACTAAATTATATAACCAATGACATTAAATAAAACTTAAAGCACAATTTATATATTTGTTTAATTAATTTTTATATTTGAAGTTAAGAAAATATTTTATCAGCGGATTTTGTTGAGTTTCTTTTTGCCGAGTTTTAGTATTGTTGACGGTGCACCTTCAAAAAAACCGCGCTCATCTTCTACGACAACATCGGCTTTTACTTTGGCAAAATCAACGTCAAAACTCTTGCCTGTCTCATTTGCCGAAGTGGAATACATGGCACCTGTTTTTCTTAAAAACTCAGCATGCGCGCCATCTTTTACAATCCTGAATGAAAAGCCGTTTTGAAGGATAAATGTCGTCTTTTTAGCGCGTCTTACAAGATTTTTATAGCGGTTTGGGATACGCGGAGTTATCTCGCCAAATGAAGCGAGACACAAAATGCAAGGTTTATCTAATGGGCGTTTTTTGAGCCGATTTAAAGCCTTCATGTCCTTTGATAAAAACCCAGCCGTCGTATCTGTTTGAACCAAATAAATCATTTGAAGCCTTGCATGATTAGTATAAAAAAAGATATCCAAGCGATATACAGCTTGCTATCATCAACGCCGTGCTTGTTTTCATCAAACCTTTTTGCTGAAGTTTTAAAATAATGCAAAGTGCTAAAGATATAGGTAACACCAAAGTATAAAACAGCACAGAAATATAAAACAGCGGATTGAAATAAAATACCAAACAAAGTAAAAACATACAAAATATAATTATTAATGCTCTCTCATGAGGCATAGGTAAAAAGAACAGAAACGGTAAAAATCCTATGACAATCAAGGGCGTGATATAGTACAACAATAATATCAATATAGGTATTGCAGCACCATAAATCATCACTATAAATATAGCCAAGCACACAAAAACCGCACCAAATACAGCCGCTGATATCTTGCTTTTACCAAAAGATGAGATTTTAAAAAACAGCAACGGTGCAAATGATACAACCGCAATCGGTAAAATAAATAGAAAAACAATTAAATACATCGAAGAAAGTATTGAAAATACCGCCGAAATAATCAAAGATGCGACAAGAAAAATCAAAAATACCTTTTTTTTATTGAATGCAAAATAGTTATAAAAAGAGAACTCTTTGGCTTTATGCGCAACAGGATATTTTAAAATCTTTGCATACATTATCAAATGTATTACAAAATATGGAATGAAGATTTTTATGCTTATAAACTCTTCTAAAGAGTTACTCGACAAAATATCTTTTGAAAAAAATAGAAAAATTGAAACGGCGCATACCGCAAATGCAGCTATCGGTAAAATACTTTTAAATACTCGTGCAAAATAGACAGAGTCTTTCAGCAAAAAATACACGATTAAGACAACTAAAAACCAAACAGCTGTGCTCCTTGCAAGATCTCCGAAAAGTCCCTTTCCGTATCTAATGTCACTTACGCAGATTTTGACCAAAAAAAGATTTTCGCTTTCAGCCATCAGCGTTTTTAAAGATACCAAAATAAAAAGCGTTATTAGAAAATATAAATTCAGTCTGTTATAAAAAATTTGCATATCGTCTGCGGCTTTGGCAAGTTTAAATCTGCCGAAAAGCTCCGTTAAAACACCGATAAATATCATGATAAATGGAGCAAGATTGTGTATGCTTTGGCTGTTTATCGGAAAAAAATCACTTTTATTTAAGCATTGAGAAGCGGGCAAATTCATATAGAGTAAAAATATGCCTGAAAGTATAAGTAAAACGCCACCGCACAGAGTAAAAACCGCCCTTTTTGTATTGTGTGTCATGGTTTAAACTCTATATGATAAATTCAAATCAGCTCTGCAAATACTCTTGCAAAGATTTTGGCTCCAACGCGCCGCCAATTTGCAAATTTGCTATCGCTTCTATCGCCACAAACGCTTCTGAGACAGTCGTAAAGTATGGTATGTTAAGCCTTAGGACGCTTTGTCTTATCTTTTTGGCGTCATCTTTGCTTGATTTGTTGTCGCTTGTGTTTATCACTAATGCGATATCTTTGTTTTTGAGCTTATCTTCGATATTTGGACGTCCTTCGCTGACTTTGTAGACAAACTCTGCCTCAAGCCCCGCATCAATCAAGGCTTTGTGCGTGCCGCCTGTGGCAATGATAGAAAATCCTATCTTTTGAAAACTCTCGCCAAGTTTTTTTATAAATACTTTATCCGCATCTCTCAAAGATAAAAAAACCGTTCCGCTGTTGGGCAAAATATTTCCCGCAGCTATTTGACTTTTGGCAAATGAGTCGGCAAAACTGCCGCTTATGCCCATAACTTCGCCTGTGGATTTCATCTCCGGACCCAAAATAGTATCAGCGCCTGAAAGTTTATTGAACGGAAAAACCGCCTCTTTTACGGCTACATGATTTTTGATTTTGGCTTTTAATATGCCTTCTTCTTCGTAAACCACATGAAATTTATCATAAAATCCCAACGCCTCTTTCAAATCCCCTTGATACATAACGCGCGTAGCGACTTTTGCCATCGGAATGCCGGTAGCTTTGCTGACGAACGGCACGGTTCTGCTCGCTCTTGGGTTTACCTCTATCATATAGATATCGTCTTGGTACACGGCGTATTGTATATTCATGAGTCCTACAACGCCAAGATTTATAGCGATTTGTTTTGTCTGGCGTTCTACTTTTTTGGTTATCTCAGGAGATAAACTAACAGCAGGTAGTGAGCATGCACTATCGCCGCTGTGGATCCCCGCTTCTTCTATATGCTGCATAATACCGCCGATATAAACGTCTTTACCGTCGCTTATCGCATCTACGTCTATCTCTATGGCTCTGTCTAAAAATTGGTCTATAAGCACGGGGGACTGATGGCTTACATTGACCGCTTCTTTCATATAAAGTTTTAGTTCGCTCTCGTTATAAACTATCCTCATAGCACGCCCGCCCAATACGTAACTTGGTCTTACAAGCACAGGGTAGCCTATAATCTTTGCTTTTTCTATCGCCTCTTCTTCACTTAAAGCGGTGGAATTTTGAGGCTGGTTGATACTGTTTTCTTTGATGAATTTTGAGAATTTTTCCCTGTCTTCGGCTATATCTATCACGCGGGCACTCGTACCGATAATCTTCGCGCCTATCGCAGTAAGCTGTTTGGCTAATTTTAACGGAGTTTGACCGCCAAAATGCACGATGACGCCGTCTGGGTTTTCAAGCTCTACAACGCTTCTTACATGCTCAAAATCTATAGGCTCAAAATACAAAATATCACTTGTATCATAATCTGTCGAAACCGTTTCCGGGTTGCAGTTATACATTATGGTCTCAACGTCCAAATCTTTTAAAGCATATGCCGCGTGGACACAGCAGTAGTCAAACTCTATGCCTTGACCTATTCTATTTGGACCGCCGCCTATTATCATGACTTTATTTTTTGTCTTTTGAGTATTTTTAGCAGGTGCGTTACTGATGACATTGGTCGTAGAATACAGATACGGCGTTAATGCCTCAAACTCCGCGGCGCAGGTGTCTACATTGTTATATTCCAAATTGATATTGGCTTGTTTTTTAGCATAACATATATCGTTTTCGGTCAGCTGTAAATTGTCTTTTTTATTTACAAGATGGGCTATCATCTTATCTGAAAAACCGTAGATTTTCGCTTCTCTTAAAAGTTTTGCATTATTTAAAATATCCATATCGATTTTTTTCTCAAACTCTACGATACTGTGTATTTGCATCAAAAACCAAGGGTCTATTTTGCAAAGTTCATAAACTTCCGACACGCTTTTGCCGCGTCTGAAAGCTTCTGCTATATAAAGCAATCTATCGCAGTTTGCCCTTCTTATCTCGCCTATAAGCTTATCGTCTTTGCAAGCAAGCGAATTAAACCCGAAAAGTCCCGTTTCAAGAGAGCATAAAGCCTTTTGCAAAGACTCTTTAAACGTTCTTCCTATCGCCATGACTTCGCCCACACTCTTCATAGATGTGGTAAGGGTTGAGTTTGCATACGGAAATTTTTCAAATGTAAATCTTGGAATTTTAGTAACTATATAATCGATTACCGGTTCAAAACTTGCCGCAGTACCCGTGATGTCATTTTTTATCTCATCAAGCGTAAAACCTACAGCCAATAATGTCGCTACTTTTGCTATCGGATAACCTGTGGCTTTTGAAGCAAGTGCGGATGAACGGCTTACGCGTGGGTTCATCTCAATAACTGTCATTCGTCCAGTTTTTGGATTGACGGCAAACTGCACATTGCTTCCGCCCGTATCCACGCCGATTTCTCGTAAAATAGCAAATGAGGCGTTTCGCATTTTCTGATACTCTTTATCCGTAAGCGTCAACGCAGGCGCAATTGTTATGCTATCCCCAGTGTGAACGCCCATCGGGTCAAGATTTTCTATGGAGCAGACGATGATGCAGTTGTCGCATTTGTCTCTTATAACCTCCATCTCATACTCTTTCCAACCCAAAAGCGACTCTTCTATGAGTATCTCGTTTATGGGGCTTGCATCAAGTCCTGCTGCCGCAAGTTCTTTAAACTCATCAAAATTATAAGCAACCCCGCTTCCGCCTCCGGCTAACGTATAAGAAGCTCTAATGATAAGCGGAAAGCCTATCTCTTCAGCCGCTTTTAAAGCTTCGTCTATAGTGTAAGCGTATCTGCTTTTTGGCAAATCCATGCCTATCTTTATCATAGCCTCTTTAAAAGCTTGTCTATCTTCGCCCTTTTTTATAGCTTCGGGATTTGCGCCTAAGAATTTCACATCTTTTGTTTTGCCGCTCTCATAAAGTTTCATAGCGACATTTAAAGCGGTCTGCCCGCCCATAGTAGGCAGTATGGCGTCTACTTTCTCTTTTTCGATAATCTTCTCAATCGTATCAGTAGTTATAGGTTCTATATATGTTCTATCGGCAAATTCGGGGTCTGTCATGATAGTAGCGGGATTTGAGTTGATGAGAACTACTCTGTATCCAAGCTCTTTTAATGTTTTTGCTGCCTGTGTGCCTGAATAGTCAAATTCGCAAGCCTGTCCTATGACAATGGGACCGGAGCCTATAAGTAAAATGGTATTTATATCAGTGCGTTTAGGCATTATCTTTTCCTTCTTTCAAATTCATAACAAATCTCTTTTTAAAATTATCAATCTTTTAATACTACGTGAAAAAAACTCGGCACATTGATATTGGCATAAGGTTTTACAACAGCCATAAAATATGATTCGTCTTTTTGCACGCTTACTACTTTTCCGACTTTTATACCTTCAAAAAATATATTATCAAGTCCGCTTGTTATAACCTCATTACCCTCTTTAGGCTCTGTCCACAAAGGTATATATCGTATCTCTATCCTATCGTTTGCCCCAAAAGCTATCCCTTTTATCTTATTTTTACCTATGTAAACAGAAAATGTTGATTTTGGGTCGTATTGTAAAAATGCAAGCGCTCTTTCATTGCTGCTTGTCACTATACCGGCTGTATACCCTTCATAAATAAGCCCGTAAATTTTACTCGCATCAAAACCATCAAAATCAAGCCAAATCTTATTATAATCCCCAAGATTCACATATGACAAAGCTCTGACTAATTTTGTTTGGGGAGCATATTTGCTTAATTTCGCCTCTCTTAGCATAGCATTGAATTTATCAGATATTGAGGTTAACTCCAGTACTTTTTTGTCCAACTCAATATTTTTACTTTTTAATATTCTTATTTCATCACGCTGATCAAAGTATTCACTTATTGAGTTTGAAACATCATCTCTAAAATCCGCATATGTTTTGACAACAAATGCGGATATGTCATTGCTAAAACCTCTTAAACCGTCTGAATAATTAATAGAAATAACTGCCAGAACAGTAATTAACAAAAAAACTTTGAGTCTATTACTCATTTTCCGATAACTTCTGTATCTGATCAAGAGCCTTACCAGTTCCTTGAGCAACTGCTAAAAGCGGCTCTTCACCAATAAAAACAGGCAGTTTCACAGCTTCACTCAAATACTTATCAAGTCCTCGTATCAATGCGCCTCCACCCGTCAAAACAACACCATTTTCAACTATATCACCCGCAAGATCTGGAGGAGTAATTTCAAGTACATCTTTTAACGCTTCGGTTATTTCGCGAAGCGGCTCTTTCATAGCTTCTCTTACATCTTCACTTGTCATTTCGATTCGACTTAAAAGTCCGCTTACCTGGTCACGACCTTTTATGGTCATTGAAAGTTCCGGATTTAATGTTATAGCACTTCCTATTTGTATCTTTATCTCTTCTCCGGCACGCTCTCCTATCAAAAGATTATATTTTCTCTTTACATAATCTACTATAGCCATATCTATCTTATCGCCGGCAACCCTTATTGATTTGCTGATAACAAGACCGCCCAATGAGATAACACCGATTTCAGTTGTGCCGCCGCCGATATCTACTATCAAACTTCCTTTTGGTTCATCGATCGGTAAACCGGCTCCTATCGCAGCAGCCATAGGCTCTTCTATCAAAAATACTTCTCTTGCCCCAGCACTCATGGCAGATTCTCTTACTGCTTTTCTCTCTACTTGGGTAAGTCCATAAGGAACAGATATGATGATGCGCGGACGTAAAAAATTTTTTCTTCTGTGTGCTTTTTCAATAAAATATCTTATCATTTTTTCCGTCATGTCAAAATCGGCAATAACACCGTCTCTCATTGGTCTTATAGCTTCAATATCACCTGGAGTTTTTCCAACCATATTTTTAGCTTCACGACCAACTGCTAATATCTCTTGCTTACCATATTTATCGCGTCTAACGGCTACAACGGAGGGTTCATTTATGATTATCCCTTTGTTGCGCACAAGAACAAGAGTATTTGCCGTACCCAAATCTATCCCCATATCATTCGAAAAAAAACCTATTAATTGATCTAAAACCACGCTTGTTCTCCTTTATGCGCTTTTTTTATTTTTTTTGATAAAAAGAGGCTTTTGCCTGTTTTTTACAACATCTAATGTAATGACCACTTCATACCCCTTAAAATCAGGAAGTTCAAACATGATATCAGTCATCAGCTCTTCCATGATAGTTCTAAGTCCTCTTGCTCCGGTTTTACGTTTGATAGCAAGTTCAGCTATCGCCTCAAGTGCCTCGGGTTCAAAACTAAGTTTAACTTCATCTATAGCAAAAAGCTTCTCGTATTGTTTAACGATAGCATTTTTAGGTTCGGTTAAAATTCTTACCATATCAGATATATCCAAATTTTGCAACACAGCATTTACATGCAAACGCCCGATAAGTTCCGGAATAAGTCCGTAATGAATCAAATCATCGGGCTCCAAAAGATTTAAAAGTTCTATATTTTCACTTTTACCGCGTTTTTCTTGATTAAAGCCTAAAATATTTTTACCAACTCTTCGTTTTATTATCTCTTCAAGTCCATCAAATGCACCGCCGCAGACAAAAAGAATATTTGTCGTATCTATCTGTATAAATTCTTGATTTGGGTGTTTACGCCCACCTTTTGGCGGGATATTTACAACGCTGCCTTCTATAATTTTTAAAAGCGCCTGCTGTACGCCCTCACCAGAAACATCGCGCGTTATAGAACGATTTTCGCTCATTCTTGAAATTTTATCTACTTCATCTATAAAAACTATGCCTTGTTTGCACTTTTCCAAGTCCCCATCAGCAGACTGCAAAAGTCTTGTTAAGATATTTTCTACATCTTCTCCGACATATCCGGCTTCTGTAAGACTTGTAGCATCGCATATTGCTATCGGAACATCTAAAAATTTAGCTAAAGTTTGCGCCATAAGCGTTTTGCCACTGCCGGTAGGTCCTATTAGTAAAATATTTGATTTGGAAATCTCTGTATCGTCATCTTTAATATCTTGTTTAAAAATTCTTTTGTAGTGGTTGTAAACACCAACAGAAAATACTTTTTTGGCTTTATCTTGACCTATTACAAACTCATCTAAAACTTTTTTTAACTCTTTTGGAGTTAAAAGCTTTTTCTCAACATTAACTTTTTTTGCACGCTCTTCATTTTCTCTCACAATAAGCTTATGAATATTGCCAACACAAAATTCACATATATAAGCATTTGTGTTTGGCTGACCACCCCACATTATCACATCGTCGGTGTAATCCTTACCACAAAAACTACACTTTCTCATTACTTACCCTCTCATAGGGAATTCCCCGTTTTGTATTTAAAATAAATTCACACAAAATGCGCACCTTTTCATTGTCTGTTGCTTGCAAAATCTCTTCCGCACTCTGTTTTATGGGACAATTGCTTTTAAAAAGTTTTTTATACGCACTGTTTAGAGCATCTATATCATTTTTGCTTTCTCTTCTTCTAAGTCCTACTAAATTTAATCCTCTCAAAACAGCTCTATTTCCCTCTGCCAGACAAAATGGAGGAACATCTTGCGAAAGTGCACTGGCTCCGCCTATCATGCAGCCTTCTCCTATTTTGACAAATTGATGAACAGGCGTAAGTCCGCCTATAACCGTATTCTTGCCAACCTCCACATGTCCTGCTAATGTGGCTGAATTTGCTAAGATAACGTTATCGTGTAAAGTGCAATCATGCGCTATATGACAATAATTCATAACAAAACAGTTCTTACCAACACGCGTTGTAAAATCACCTTTTTGAGAGCCACCATTTATAGTTACAAATTCTCTTACTGTGGTATTATCGCCTATGATAACGCGTGAAATTTCACCCACTTTGAATGAAATATCCTGTGGGTCTCCTCCTATAATGGCATACGGATATATCCTGACGTGCTCTCCGATAATAGTACTGCCAAGCACTTGCGCACCCTGTCTTATTTCGCTTTTATCACCTATTTTACTATTTGCAGAGATGAAAGCATGAGCCTCAACAACGATATCTTCTCCCAAAACCGCTCCATCTTCTATTATGGCAGCAGGATGAATTTTTCTCATTTATTTATCCACTATCATAGCTTTTAATTCGGCTTCAGCAACAAGTTTATCGTCTACATATGCTTTGCCGTCCAAAACCCAAATATTGCCTCTGTGCTTTATTACATTTAGTCTGTATTCCAATCTATCGCCGGGAGTTACCGGAACTCTAAACTTAGCATTATCTATGCTCATAAAATATACTACTTTATTTTTTACAACTTGTTGAGTATCTTCGCACATACTTTTAAACGCTAAAACTCCGCCTGCTTGCGCCATTCCCTCTATAATCATAACGCCGGGATATATAGGGTGATCCGGAAAATGCCCTTGAAAAATCTGCTCGCCAATAGTTACGTTTTTATATGCTTTTATAGATACTTGCGGGTCTAATTCTATAACTCTGTCTATAAGCAAAAACGGAAAGCGGTGCGGAAGAATTTGTTGAATCTCTATAACATTAATCATCGCAAACCTTATTTGAAAAATCTGTAAATTTTATCAAAGTATTGCTAAAACTTCTCTAACATCTTGATAACTTGTCGATTTCGCCTCTATTTTGTAAGTAGTTTTTTTAATCTCATCAAGTACAACGACAAGTAAATAATCAAGTAGCTCGTGTTCTATGCTTAAATGCTCCTGTAATGTTATGGGATTAAAAATCAAATCTTTTACGCTTGTATAGCTTTTATGTATCATTTCATTAAAGCGTTTTAAGCTCAAAAACAAGATATGATTTTCGGCAAAACCAAAACCGTCTTTAATCTTTGAAATTTTAACTTCCAAAGGCTTATTGCTAAACTCATATTTTCCTATAAAATAGCTATGAATATTTCCCCTATCTTCAGATACTAATCCCCATAAAAGCCGATAGTTTTGAAATTTCTCTTTTTCTATCTTAAATTCTTTAGCGCTCTTTTCACACAAGCGCACATTTTTGTATAGCTCTATCCGCTCAAGAATAGAACCTTGCAATATCTCTTTGCTTATAGGATTTATAAGCTCATCAACAACTCTGTTTTTAGCTGTTCTTTGGTCGCTTAAAGCATACATGCAACCGCAGTAATTTTGATGGTAGAGTCTCTCTTCGCGCGATAGCTTAAACTGCTCATTTGTCCCTCCGCCTTTTCTAAAATCAAAGCACAAAACCTCTAAGTTATTACCGCAAGCCACCTTTTTTGACACCTCTTCTAATTGCTCAAAAGATTTTTTAGGACTCATAAAAAGTGTGGTTGTAATACTTTTTTCTCCAAGTTCTTTTGCCTTTTTTGCCGTAATTTCAAGACGCATCTCAAAACATACTTCACACCTTTTTCCCCTCTCTTTTTCGCACTCAAGCCCTTTTACGATTTTTAGCCAATTTTCAACATCATATTTTCCACAAATCAACTTGATATTATACTTCTCACAACTTCTCTTAACATCCATTAGTCTTAATACATACTCTTCATAAGGGTGAATATTTGGGTTATAAAAAAAACCTGTAAGTGGTTCATTTGGCAATTTTTCACGAAGTTTTTTTAAAAAATAGTGGCTGTCGACAGAACAGCAGATATGAACAAGCATTGTCTCTCTTTAAACTTTTCAAAATTATATCAAAGCTTTTAGATATTTTAAAAAACGGGTATTGCAATTTTATTTTTTTTACTCTTACAAAGATCATGAAATTTTAATGCAGACGGTATTTGTATTTATATTATTGACTTTTTTTATTTTCTGCATGTCATCAACAAAAAATATTTAAAGAAGTTCCTCCATGTGAAAATTACATGGAGGAAAAGAAATTATTTTACCTGGACTAATTTACGTCTCATATAAGCAATTTTGCTTTGCAAAGGAAGATTTTTAGGGCAATTATCTTCGCATGCGAGAAGACTCATGCAACCAAAAACACCATTGTCATCTCCAACTAACTCATAATAATCTTCATCCGTTCTTTTATCAAGCGAATCTATATAAAAACGCGCTACTCTGTTCAATCCCACAGCTCCTACAAAATCGGGACGCATCAATTTGGTTCCGCAAGCTGCCACACAGATACCACACTCTATACATCTGTCAAGCTCAAACACCTCTTGTGCAACTTCAGGCTCAACTTTATCTTCAAGCTTTGATATATCTGTTGTATGATCCGAGTGTATCCAGCTTTCTACACGCTTACTCATTCCATTCATCCACACACCCGTATCTACGGATAAATCTTTGATGAGTTTAAACGAAGGAAGCGGCATCAACTCCAACACGCCTTCAGGAAAATCTTTTGTTAAAGTTCTGCAGGCAAGACGCGGACGTCCATTTACCATCATACCGCAGCTGCCGCAGATACCTGCGCGGCAGACAAAGTCAAAGTTCAAATCCGCATCATACTTTTCGCGTATCTGACTTAACGCGATAAAAAGCGTCATACCGGAAGTTTCTTCAAGCTTATACTCTACAAATTGCGCTTTTGAATCTTTAATTAAAGGATTGTATTTAAATGCTCTTATAGTTATAGTGCGGCTCATTTTTTATCTCCTACTCTCTCATTTATGGCTTTAAATTTTGGTTGAAGCTCAAAAGGCATTAACGCATCTTGAATCTCATGGCGGTTTTTGCCCTCTTTTTCCAGTTTTTCTCTAATGCCATCAACCTCTTCCTGGCGTTTAGCGCTCAAAGGATTTTCTATTATATTTCCTTTTATGCCGTATCCTCTAAATGCGGGCGGCATCTCCATTTTTAAAATATCAAGTTCTTCATATTCGATAACCGGAAGCGTATCGCTGTTTTTCCAAGAAGCCAATGTTCTTTTCAACCAATTTACGTCATCTCTTTTTAGATAATCTTCTCTATAGTGCGCACCGCGGCTTTCTGTTCTTTGGAGTGCACCCAAAGCTACACAAAGAGAAAGTTTAAGCATTTTAGGTACTCTGTAAGCCTCTTCAAGTTCAGGATTTGAAGCAAGATTTTTAGTTGATATTGAAGCTTTGAGAGATTTTTTATAAAGCTCTTCAAGTTCTGTAACGGCTTTTTGCAAACCTTCACCATTTCTAAATATAGCTACATATTCCCACATAACGTCTTTCATTCGATTTTTTATCTCAAAAATGTTTGCTCCGCCTTTTCTTGATAAAATCTCATTAATGTAGTTTTGCTCTTTTTCTACCGCAGCTTCTACGCTTTTTGTATTGATAGTAATATCGTTTGCCTTACAAAAATCCGCAAAATAATCACCTATAATCATACCGGCAACCACTGTTTCACTTACCGAATTTCCGCCAAGTCTGTTAAACCCGTGCATATCCCAGCATGCAGCTTCGCCTGCGCTGAACAGACCTTTTAGTGTCGGAGATTCGCCTGTTGGTTTTGTTCTGATACCGCCCATAGAATAGTGTTGCATAGGAAGCACGGGCGCCCACCCTTTAGGACCTTCATCTGCTGGGTCAATACCATTAAATATCATACAAATTTCTTGAACGTCTCTTAGGTTTTTTTCGATATGCTCACGTCCTAAAATAGAAATATCAAGCCAAACGTGCTCACCATAAGGAGATTTCACGCCTTTGCCGTTTCTAATGTGTTCTAACATTCTTCGGCTTACAACGTCGCGGCTTGCAAGCTCTTTTTTCTCAGGTTCATAGTCCGGCATGAAACGGTGTCCGTCCACATCTCGTAAAATTCCGCCATCACCCCTGCAGCCTTCCGTCAATAAAATACCAGAAGGAACTATCGGGGTTGGGTGAAATTGCACAGCTTCCATATTGCCAAGTTTTGCTTTTCCTGTTTCCAAAGCTATGGCAGCGCCTATCCCTTCACAGTTTACAGCATTGGTAGTGTGTTTGTAAATTCTGCCGTATCCACCCGTAGCTATAAGTGTTCCGCGCGCTACATATGCACTAATCTCGCCTGTTACCAAATCTCTTACTACAGCGCCAAAACATCTGTCATTCTCATGAATCAATGCTATAGCTTCTTTTCTATCTTCGATGTTTACATTGTGCTTTAAAGCTTCATTTGCAACTGCAAAAAGCATGGTGTGACCGGTCGCATCAGCCGTATAACATGTACGCCATTTTTTTGTACCGCCAAAATCGCGCGAATGTATAAGACCATGAACCTCTTCTTTCTCTTCTATAATTGTTTTTTCAGCATTTATAACCGCGGTTCTTTGTCCTTTGGTAATTCTTGTCCAAGGGACTCCCCAGGCAGCAAGCTGACGTATAGCTTTTGGAGCAGTTGTAACAAACATTCTTGCTACCTCTTGATCACAGCCCCAGTCACTTCCTTTTACCGTATCGGCAAAGTGCAAATCCTCATTATCGCCTTCACTCATTTTTGAATTTCCAAGACTTGCCTGCATGCCTCCCTGCGCTGCCGCAGAGTGTGAACGCTTAACAGGAATCAAACTCAAAACCGTAGTACTAAGTCCCTTATCAGCAGCTGCTACTGCGGCTCTAAGTCCCGCTAATCCTCCGCCGATAACCAGTGCATCACAATATTTTATATTCATCTTATATCCTCACCTTACCTGCATTTATATCTATTTTTTCTATTGTATTTTCTACGTGTTGTGCATGTGAATTTTGAGTAGCATATTTGTATCCTACTTTTACATAAGCCAAAAGGGTCACAAGTCCCAAAGCTAAGAAAAATATAGTAAGCGCCCATTTTACTTTTGAGAGTCTTTTTCTTGTCTCTTTAGTGTCTTTGCCTTCAAACCAACCCCATTTTACACACAAACGATACAAGCCGATTCCGCCGTGAAGCTCTACTGCAAAAAGAAGTATCAGATAAAACGGCCACATAAAATGGCTGTACATTCTACCGCCTGATATCTCCGCTGTGATTGTAGGATTTGTCAGCATTATAATAAGGTGAGCCGAGCCTAAAAAGAATAGAATAAACCCTGTTTTAGCCTGCCAAAACCACAAAGAAGTGTCACTGTGTTTCATATAGCTTGCATGAGTTTTGTAAATCTGATATTGCCTAAAGTTAATAGGAAGTTTTCTCATTCCCAAACAGGCGTGTACAACAAAAATACAAAAAACTACAAAAACTATAAAGGAGACTATCAAAGGCTGTTTCTCACTTAAAAAAAGACTTCCTTCAAAAGCTCCTGCGATTGTATTTAACGCATCTTCGCTAATCAATACAGTAGCAACAAAAAACATATGCCCCCACATAAATAGCCCCAAAAAAAGCCCTGTCGCGCTTTGAATGAAATCCAATCTAGCGGGCAATCGACTTTTTTTACCGTCAACCCTCTTACCTAAATATCCTTCGATGATATTACTCATACGTATCCTTTATTATGGAATTTTATAACTTGTATTAGTCTCAAGATTTATTTTATCCTTACTTGAATTAAAAATTTATTCTAAAAATATTTTAGAAATTATTTTTTAATTTTTTTAACTTTAACACTTTTTTTTACTATATAAAAGTAAAGTAATATACTTAAAATAGCTATTAACAGTGATAAAACTTGCCCGGTAGTCATCCAGCCTCCATACACAAATCCCATCTGCGAATCAGGCTCTCTAAAAAATTCCGCTATAAAGCGTCCTATAGAATATGCCATACCGTAAACTGCAATAAGTTCTCCATCGCGTTTTTTATATTTTCTATAAATGAAAACTACAATAAACACAACAAATCCCTCTAAAAACGCTTCATAAAGCTGAGATGGATGACGCAAGACACCATCTACATAAATGCCCCATGTAACATCAGTAACACGCCCAACAAGCTCTTGGTTTAAAAAGTTGCCGACACGTCCCAACACATATGCCAAAGGCACGCTAATAGCAGCTAAATCCAAAAATTTCCAAGCAGAATATTTATATTTTTTGGAATATATAAACGTCGCTATTAAAAATCCAAAGACAGCGCCATGATAACTCATACCGCGAATTCCGACAAACTCACCGTTTGCAAACGGATTGAATATCTGCCACGGGTGCGCAAGATAATATCCCGTATTGGGAGCATAAATCAACACCCAACCTATACGTGCACCCAAAATTACAGCAAGCTCAGTAAATAAACAATAGTTATCTACTATATTTAAAGGTATGGGTAATTTATCTTTTTTAACAAACCATTTGGCTATTAAAATAGCTCCTAACAATGCCGAAACATAAAATATCCCGTACCAATGCACAGAAAATATACCCAAACGAAAAGCCACAGGGTCGAACTGCGCATAAACATTTTGCCAAAAACTCACAGTAAAAACTCCATATTTTGGTTGCGAATTTCTATTATACCTCAAAAGTTTAATTATATATTTACCAAAAGACTTAAAAAGGATTTTTATGTAAAAAAAATAAAAAATTTAAAAGCAAATCAAAAACATTGAAGTTGATTTTACAAATTTTATTAAAGGTAAAATTTAGCCCAATATGATATATTAATATACTTTGAAAATTCATACATAAAGGAGAAATTATGAGTATAGAAGTATTAAAGGAAAATGCCCTTAAAAACGGTATTGAGGTTTTGTTTGTACAAACAAAACAAGAAGCACTGGAAAAGGCAAAAGAGTATATAAAGCCTGGTATTTCCGTAGGGCTTGGAGGTTCTGTATCTGTCGAAGAGATAGGGTTTCTTGAGTATTTGATATCACGCAAAGATATTACTTTACATAATCAATATGAAGATGGTATCAGCAAAGAGGAGAATCTAAAAAGACGCAAAACGGGACTTATAGCTGATATATACATAACAAGCACGAATGCCTTGACAAAAAACGGCTGGCTTGTTAATTATGACGGCGCAGGAAACAGAGTTGCAGCTCAAATTTTTGGTCCGGATAAACTTTTGTTAATAGTCGGAGTAAATAAAATCGTAAACGACACGCAAGAAGCTATCGCAAGAATAGGAGAAATAGCTGCTGTTAAAAATGCCGAAAGAATAAACGAAAAAGCCTTGAAATTTGGCAAAGAAGCAGATGTCACGGCACAAAGTATATCAAACAAATTCACTATCATTAAAAAAGACACACCGGGAAGAATCAGCGTTATATTGGTAAATGAACCATTAGGATACTGATCACTAACTTAGCTTCCTGTTGCACAAAGCAGTGGGAAGCTAAAATCCAAACCTTTATTCTATAAAAACAGCGCTGCCATTATGGGAATTGTAAAGAATGCAAAAAACATACTCAAAAGTATGGCAAATGAGGCTTGTTCGGGTTTAACCTTAAAAAGCGTTGCCATTATGGCAGTATTTGCCGCCATAGGAACTATCGAGTAGACAAATATAACACTGTATGCATCTTCGTTCAATATATGAAAAAAGTTTTTGTCCGCAAATGTTACCAAAAGTGCAGCCATCGGCCACATAATAAATTTGGCAAAAAAAGTCACTCCAATAAATTTCACATCTATGCCAACCTCTTTTATTCCGATAAGTCCCATTCCAATCATCATAATGCCAAGCGTCGAATAAACACCCTTAAAAGAGTCCGTATAGTTTGCGAAATTACTCCCTAAATCCACACCAAGCATATTACACGTAAGTCCGGCAAAAGCAGCGTAAACAACAGGAAGCTTTACTATCTTTTTCATGCTTTGAGAAAATGTGTAACTGCCTCTTGAGATAGTATAAAAACCTATCGTATACTCATATAAAAATGACATAACAAGCGCTAAAACATAGATATTTGCAGCATCGGGAGATAATAATATAAATGCCAAAGGTATGCCAAAATATCCAGTATTTCCCGTACCGGAACTAAAAGCAACAAGATTTTTTGTCTTATCATGCCAAATATTTTTTGCCACAAACAGCATCAAAAAACAAAGCCCGGCAGATATAATAAAGATAATAAGCGGAATTAAAACGATACTTTTGTCAAGTTTAACCTGAACGGTAGCCCCAAAAACAACTACGGGAGCTATTATATAAACTATCAACGGAGCTATCATCTCACGCATGACACCAAATTTTTTACTTGCAAGATAACCCAAAGCGATATTTATATATAAAGGAGATATCTTTAGGCTCAAAGCAACAAGAGAAGAGAACATTAAACGTTCCTTGAGGATTATTGAAAGTAAATTATATTATAATAAGTTTGGATTTTGGCAAATCCGTATACAGGCAGTTTTAGATAAAAGATTGGGTTTGGTCATTATAACTCAATGAAAGCTGGCAAAGAAATTTTGAAAAAATGCGGATGCCGTTTGTAGACTTAATTTTGAGGAAAAAGTGGTGGATATGTCAGACAATATTGAATCAAAAGAGCTTATTTTAGATTACCCTTGTATTTGGACATATAAATTGATAGCAACAAAAAATGCAGATATGCAAGAGATATTGCCGTATATTTTAAAAGATAGAGAGTATAATTTAATCAGCTCAAAAATCAGCAAACAAGGCACATACAAAAGTTACTCTTTAAAAGTAGAAGTAAAAAGCGATAGCGACAGAAAAGAGATATTTGAAAATTTACAAAAAGAGGAAAGTATAAAATTTATTCTTTAAAGGAGTTTTTATGGAATCAACAAAAACTATTTTTTTCAACATTATCAAAGAGAACAAAGACAGTCCGCATATATTGACGATTATTCGCGATGCAAGCTTTAATCTCTCTTGCAAAATACTGCAAAATCAAGCAAATGAGGATGACATACAAAAACAACTTGAATGTCTGTTTGAGATTTTTATATCTACATTGCACAAAGCAGACCTTAAAAACTCACATGCAATTACATCTGTAATAGACGGCTTAATCAAAGCCGCAAGTTACGATAAAAAACAGTATTTTTTAAAGACGATTTACGAAAAAGAGCAGCTTGAAGCCTCTATCTACGAACAATCTATAAATATTAAAAACCTCATCGCAAAAGCTTATGACACAATAGAAGAAGCCTCAAAAAACCTAAATGAAAGCGAAAAAGAAGAGGTATATCAAAGCATAAACGATGCCAAATTGCTTAATGTAGAAGCACTTGGCATATTAAAAGAGGCGGTTGAAGAGGCATTTATAACAACTATTGAAAAAGCGCGCGATATAAAAGACACTGTGCAAGAAATCAGCAAAACTTTTACATATCATGCCATCAGTGAAAATAAATTTACAAAACAAAAAATTTTAAGCATAGCAAGCACAATATTAGAAGTTGCATGCGACATAGCTGACAGTGATTATGCAAATGCAAATGATATTTTAAATGGCGCCGTTGAGGGAGTTAAAAGCGGCATCTCAAAAGCGGCTGCAAAATTTAAAAATGAGATAAAATTTGCGCCCGAAGAGATAAAAGAGACACAAAAAGAAGATATCGAAGCAAGCCAAAAAGATATTATAAACATGGGAGAGTCTTTTGTGGCGATGCTAAAACAGTGTCAATTAAAATCAAATGGCATCTCTTCTAAAATCTTAGCTCAAATCATAGCCGAACACAACACTTATTTGGCAAAACTTAAAAGATTTGGCACGGAAGCAGCAGAAGCTTTTAGTATCGGTATAGCAAACCTAAAAACTGATGAAGTATTAAAAGACTTCAAAGAAAAAGCCGGTAAAAAATTTGTAGAGATTAAAAAAGAGACTGGTGAAAAAGTTACTGCTTTCACAAATGATGCTGCACCCAAAGCAAAACATGTAGCAGATGAAGCTAAAAGGTTAGGCTCAAGAGCATGGGAAACTGCTAAAAATGTTTTAGATGATGTGTTGAAAAAAGGCAAAAAAGAGTAATATTTTATCAAAAGCATTTTTGTATGCACTAAATAGCAAAGATGAGCAGTATTTTCTTTCATTGCAGATGGTCATTAAAAATCAATTATATGAAAATATCTGCTCCTGTTGTGATAAAAACTACTTTTTCACAATAAGCATGATAGCATATGGAAACGTTTTGCAGTGGGAGTTAAAATATTGTGAGTATATTTGACAAACAAACGCCAGATAGCGGCGAGATGCACGATATTTTGTGCAAACTTGATAATGTCGATATCGTTCATATTGTAAGCTCGTCCATACTGCCTGATACGATATATTGTCAAGATAGAGACGAGTTTGTAATAGTACTTGAAGGCGAAGCGATTTTGCAAATAAAAAAGCAAGAAGTTTGTCTAAGAAAAGGCGAGCATATTTTTATAAAAGCTTTTACAGAGCACCGTCTTTTAAAATGCAAAAACAGTACGCATTGGTTAGCTGTGTATGTAAAAAATTAGAACGGTTTTATACTTTCATCGTAAAGTTTTTTATATTTTTGAAGCTGTTCTTTGATATGCATTATTACGCTTTGTGGCGCGTAGGGTAAAAGATGTACGATTTCCCTTACCTCTTTTGATTGTTTATAGTTATAATCTGCGGAATACTCCAAATCAAATGTAAAAAGTTCCTGCTCCTCAACTCCAAGCGCTTCGGCTATGTATGGGATAAGTTCTATCTTTATCTCTCTTTTGCCATAAAGATAACCTAAAATCGTATGAAAAGACGGGGTTTCTCCTGTGAGTTTTATCTTCGGTTCAAGAGCCACAAGTTTATTTGCAAACTCTTTTTTTGACATATCTTTTTCGTTTAATATATAATTTATCTTTTCCAATACTTCCACGAAAATCCTTTAGTCAATTTGAATATATCTTGGTCATATTGTAAGCGTATTTTAAAGTCGTATCGAATATAATCTAGTCATTATGAAAACTTTTATAATGACTAAAATATTTAGTTATATTTGGAAGGAATAACATGAGTGATACGGAGTTATTAAGTGATACGGAGTTATTATATGTAGAGTTTTGGAAATACTTTGAAGCATACTGCGCTAAACACCAAACGCATTTGCAAGTCAAGCAGCCTGCGAGGGCACAATATTATCTTAATGTACCAATCGGCAGAGCAAATTTTGTGATTGGTATGATTGTAAGCGCTAAAAATCACTTAACAACTTGTTCATTATATATATCAGGTCAACATGCAAAAGACCTGTTTCAAGGACTTTTAGAACATAAACAAGAAATTGAAAAAGAGTTGGAATTGAAGCTTGATTGGAAAAAGTTACCAAAGAAAAAAGCTACACGAGTTGATATACATAAACAAAGTGATATTGAGGATAAATATTCTTGGCAAATTGAAGCAGAATGGCTTAAAATACACGCGGAACTGTTTTATAATGTGTTTGTTAAGTGGATTAATAGACTATTTTAATTTAAAATTTTGGAGGGTATTGTGAAAAGTGTTATTTTTGTAAAAACAATCTTGGCTTTGGTGGTAATATTCATGTTCTCATCTTGTGCGTCTTCCGGATATGCAGATTTCTATAAGCCAATGATAGATGTTAAAACGGCAAATAATATTAAATTGTTAAATAAAAACGAAGAACCGCAAATTCATTCCAGCGACAATATGGCAAATGACATCATAGATGTTCTATCTAACCACTATGTTATGATCGGTTATTCCAGTTTCAATGGAATAGCAGAAGACGAAAACGGTTTGAGAAAATTATGTAAAAAAATTGGCGCAACGCTTGCACTATACAACATCAAATATTCTGACACACGGCAAGGTGCATTGTTAATGCCACAACAACAAACCACATATGCATTTGGCAATGCATTATCTCAAAGAAACTCATTGTGGTATAGCGGCACATCAACAACAACAAGTATGCAGCAAATACCTTATAGCGTGCGAAGATATGACCACGAAGCAGCGTTTTTTGCACCATTTACAGAAAAACTTAAATTTGGCGTAGCGTGGGGAACATTAACAAATGAAATGCGGCAAAAAATACAAAAAAACAGTGGAGCCATTGTTAAGGTTGTATATAAATCAACACCTGCATTTCGTGCAAATATATTAATAGGAGATGTGATTACAAAAATTAATGGTATAGATATTGATGAAAATAATGTGGAACGTATACTTGATGCATTGCCATCAGGAGAAAAAATAGACGTAGTAGTAATGCGGGGAACACATGAAAAGAGTATTGAAGTAGTGCTGGATTAAGCTTTTAAACACGTCTTATTTAGTTATTTTGCAGTAAAAGTTATATTCTTTAGCGGCAACTACCGCTGTAAAAACATTAAGTTCCAGACAACGGTTTTAATATTCCTTTCAGTAAACTTTTTGTAAAATCTACCCCTTAATCTCACACACACCAATCCTTGAGCAGGTTGCGGCATTGTCCGTTGATGGGTGTGGAGGACTAAACCAAATCAGGGAAACCAAACAAATGCCAAGACGAACGCTTTTAAGCACAAGTCTTGAAAATATTGTCTATTTCCCAAAAATATAAGGAGAAATTCATGGTAACCATGAAAGATTTATTAGAATGCGGTGTGCACTTCGGGCACCAAACAAGAAGATGGAATCCAAAAATGAAAAAATTCATCTTCGGCGAGAGAAAAAATATCTACATTATTGACCTTCAAAAGACTCTAAGATATTTCAGATACACATATAATATCGTAAGAGATGCGGCAGCAGAAGGAAAAACTATACTTTTTGTCGGCACAAAGAAACAAGCTGTAGTAGCCATCAAAGAAGCAGCTGAAAGCTGCGGTATGCCATATGTAAACCATCGCTGGCTTGGCGGTATGATGACAAATTTTAACACCATAAGACAATCAATCCGCAAACTTGAAATCATAGAAGAGATGGAAAAAGACGGTCAAATAGACCTATTGACAAAAAAAGAGGCTCTAACGCTTCGCAGAAAAAAAGAAAAACTCATAAGCTATCTTGGAGGACTTAGAAACCTCAAAACTGCACCCGATATGCTTTTTGTAATAGACACCGTTAAAGAAAGAATAGCGGTTGCCGAAGCAAACAGACTAAAAATCCCTGTAGTAGCCCCTCTTGACACAAACTGCGACCCTGATGTTGTGGATTTCCCGATACCGGGTAATGATGATGCTATCCGTTCGGTTCAACTGTTTTGCAAAGAGATGATGGAAGCTGTAAACGAGGGTAAAGAGTTAAAAAATAAAGACGGCGTAGATGACGAAGAATCACCTGTATCTGCAACGCAACAAGAAAAAGATGAATTGCTTGAAGAGGCTTTAAGTGAAGATGAAGGTCTTATCAAAGAGTTTGATTCTGCAAATGATGAAACGGTAGAAACTCCAAAACCAAAAAAAGTCTCAAAAAGTATAAAAAAAGATAGCACAGACGCAACACAAACGCAAGAAGACGACACAAGCGACAAACCAAAAAGAACAAGAAAGCCAAAAGCAACAGAGGAAGAATAATGGCAGAGATAAGTTCAAATTTAATTAAAGAGTTACGAGAAAGAAGCGGTGCAGGCATGATGGACTGCAAAAATGCGCTGGCTCAAACAGATGGCGATATAGAAGCTGCGATAAACTTTTTGCATGAAAAAGGTCTTGGGAAAGCAGCTAAAAAAGCTGACCGTCTTGCGAGTGAAGGGTTGATAAGTATTGAGATTTCAAACAATTTTCAAGTAGCTACCATAAGCGAGATAAACTCTGAAACTGATTTTGTAGCCAAAAATGAGAAATTCATCAATCTAACCAAAAATGTCACTTCGCATATACAGACAAACAACATACTTCACGTAGAAAGTTTGCAAGAGAGCGCGATAGAAGGCAAAAACTTTACAGAGTATTTGAATTCTCAAATCGCAACTATAGGTGAAAATCTTGTAGTGCGACGATTTGTTACCATTAGAGCGAATGATGACACAAGCATAGTAAACGGTTATGTTCATTCAAACGGGCGTGTAGGTGTAATACTTGGCGCAAAATGCAGTTCAAAAGAGATTGCTGTAAAAGCTGCCGACTTATTAAAAAACATTGCTATGCATGCGGCAGCTATGAAACCTGTTTATCTCTCATATAAAGAGCTTGCACCTGATTTTATAGAAAAAGAGCTTGTAGCTTTCAAGGCAAATTTGGAAAAAGAGAACGAAGAAGCAAGACGTCTTAAAAAACTTGAGAAAAAAATCCCTCTTTACGGTTCAAAAGCCCAGCTTAGCGATGAAGTTTTAAGCGGTGTAAAAGCAGAGCTTGAGGCAGAGCTAAAAGCGCAGGGCAAACCTGAAAAAATTTGGGACAGGATTATTCCCGGACAACTTGAGAGATTTATCGCGGATAATACTCAGCTTGACCAACAATATGCGCTTTTAAGTCAATTTTATGTCATGGACGACAGCAAAACAGTAGGTCAGATAATCAAAAACAGAGCCGATGAACTTGGCGGTTCAATCGAACTTGTAGAATATGTTCGTTTTGAACTTGGCGAAGGGTTAGAGAAAAAAGTTGATGATTTTGCGGCTGAAGTAGCAGCGCAACTTAACTAAACTATTTTAAAAAAGATGCTCGCAAGGGCATCTTTTTATATTTTTAAAAGAAGGATAGATGGGAACTCTTTTGCGTGTAAACAATCTTTCACACTCATTTGAATATCCTCTTTTTAGCAATTTAAGCTTTGCTCTTGAAAAAAAAAGATCAATGGCAGTTATAGGTGTGAGCGGCAGTGGTAAATCCACCCTTTTGCACATCTGTTCTACACTGTTAAAACCAAAAAATGGCGAAGTTTTTATCAGCGAAAAAAACATTTACAAACTCCCAAATGATGAACTTGTTGATGTAAGACGAAATGAAGTCGGCATTGTTTTTCAATCACACTTTCTTTTTAAAGGTTTTAGCGTGAGAGAAAACATAGAAATTGCAACTATTTTAACAAAATCGGATTTTGACAAAAACCTTTTGGAGCGCCTTGGCATTTCGCATATTTTAAATAATAAAGTAGGCGATATTTCGGGTGGTCAGCAGCAAAGAGTTTCGCTTGCACGTATTCTTCTTAAAAAACCTAAAATAATTTTTGCAGATGAACCTACAGGAAATCTTGACCAAAAAACAGCCAATGAAGTTATGAATATAATATATGAGTATATCGAAAAAAACGATGCTGCTCTCTTTTTAGTTACTCATGATTTGAATTTAGCCAATAATTGTGATATAGTTTATAAATTGGAAAGCTAAGCCAAACTATTTTTCAGCAGTTATAAAATTGCTGTATAGTTGAAAAAATGGAGATAATTTATGCGTTTTTTGTTGATAAATACTAATCCGGCTGTCTCAAAACTTATAAATGCGAGCTTAAATAGAATAGGTCATGAAATAATTGAAATTAGCGATTATAACAATCTATCACTTGACACTTACATAGCAATTATAATAGATAGTGATTCATACAAGGCAGAGTATGCCGATGATTTGCTGTCAATAAGTTTAAGTCCTTCTTTAATATATTTAAAAGCTCAAGATAAAGATGTTCCTCAAAATTTTAGATATGTGTTGCAAAAACCTTTTTTGCCTACAGATTTCTTATCCTTTATAGTATCCATCTTGACAAAAACTCCTGAACTGCACCGTTTCGTTACTGAAGAATGCAGACAATTTGAAAACATTCCTTTGACAGAAAATGTACTGATAGATAATGATGCGGATTTTGTAGATATACAAAAGGAGGATTTTGCAAGTAGTCTCTTTGAAAACAAAAATCCTATTTTTGATATAAAAGAATCAGAAAATGATATACCTGCATACAACAACAGCGATATCTTTTCAAGTCTTTCAGATGAGATAGGAAAGTTTTATAATGAAAACGAACCCACAGTCAATGAAGAAATAAATGTTGACTTAGATACAAAAGAGGAGTTTTCTAAATCTCTTGAACATACCAATGAAGCGGCACATGAAAAAAGTGACATAAATGACTTTGATTTTACTTTGGAAAATATAAATAGTATACAAAATGAATCTGCTCAAGAACTAATAGATATGCCTACAATAGAAAATACGGCTGTTCAAAATGAAGCTAAGCAGGATAATTTGACAGAAAGTGCAGATGAGAAGATAAATTTTGATTTTGATATTTTTAATAAAACTGAAGAAAATACGGATATTGCACAAGATGAAACAGTTGCACAAAATAAAGAAGAAGTCAAAGATGAAACAAAATTGGATTTTGGCTTTGAAGTTTTGGCAAAAGAGTTTGATGACTTGATTCAAGGAGGCGAAGATACAAATGATGACGACTCCTCAAATAACCATAATGAAGATACCCAGAAAACAGATAGTATAAAACTTGAACACCCAAAATATGAATTTGAGAACTTAAGCGAACAAGATATGCAAAAAGCCTTGCAAGAGAGCGGAATGCTTCCTCCATCTAAAAATATCGAGATTGCAAAAACAGAAATAGGTCAAATAGTAGAACAAAGTGTTAAAGGCATGCTACAAAGTCAGATATTGCGCGATGTGCTAAAAGGGCTTAAGATGAATATAACAATAACATTTGAGGATAAAGATTGACAGGTTCTGTTCTAATAATTTCAGGTCCAAGTGGAGCAGGTAAAAGTTCGCTAACAAAAGAGATTTTAAATCACATTCCAAATGCTGTCTTTTCCATATCTACCACAACAAGAAAACCAAGAAAAGGTGAGGCTGACGGGGTAAACTACTGTTTCACAGATAAAGAGAGTTTTCAAAAAGATATAGATGAGGGAGCCTTTTTAGAGTGGGCAAATGTACATGGTAATTTTTACGGCACATCGATTAAACAGATAACAGAGTTTTTAAAAAATGGAAAACTTGTTATTTTAGATATAGATGTGCAAGGCTACATGATAGCAAAAAAGAAATTGGGAAATTTTATAACTTCCGTATTTGTAACTACCAAAGACAAAAAAAGTTTAAAAAATAGATTGGTTCTAAGACAATCAGACACACAAGACACTATCGATACAAGACTTGAAAATGCTAAAAAAGAGATGATTTATATCAATGAATATGAATATCTTATCATCAATGATGATTTTAAAACTGCATGCAATGCAATGCTCTCTATCGCTGCAAGTTCTATATATAAAAGCACTCTTACAGATAAAGAAGAATTTATTTCAAGCTGGTTTAAAAATTAAAATAATCGTGATATAATTAACGCCCTATTTATCTAAAATGAGGAGTTTTTATGTTAGCTAATATCGGTTGGCCCGGATTATTAATAATACTGCTTATCGTAGTATTTCTTTTTGGCGGCAGGAGAATTGCCGAAGTTGCAAAAGGTTTGGGATCAGGATTAAAAAATTTTAAACAAGCGCTAAAAGAAGATGTGGCAGAAGAGACAAAAACGGTAGATACTCTGCAAGAAGCAAAAATAGAAAAACCGGAAAAAACAACCAAAAAAACAACTGACAAAGCATAAATTAGTGAAACAAAAAGTTATTGATGTTATAAAAACTCATATAAATAAAGAGTTTTATTTAGAAAAACCAAAAGATATGTCATTAGGACATTATGCCACGCCATTAGCATTTTCTTTAGCAAAAGAGTTACGAAAACCGCCTGTCGTTATCGCGCAGGAGCTTGTCCAAAATTTTCAAAACGAACCTATTTTTGAGAGCGTTACAGCCGTAAACGGATATATCAATTTCAAGCTCTCTTTGGATTTCATGGACAGCTACGCAACGTATTTTTTATCCAACCAAAGCGAATTTGCAAAAGGCGAAAAAAACGAAAGTATTTTATTGGAGTTTGTCAGCGCAAATCCTACAGGACCTTTGCATATAGGTCATGTGAGAGGCGCGGTCGTAGGAGACGCATTATGCCGTATAGGCTCACATCTTGGTTATAAAATCACAAGCGAGTATTATATAAACGATGCGGGCAATCAAGTGGATTTATTGGGGCTCTCCATCTTTTTGGCAGGACGTGAAAATATCTTAAATCTTGAAACAAAATGGCCTGAAGAGTTTTATCGCGGCGAATATATCATAGATTTGGCACACGCGGCGGCGGCAAAATTTGGCAAAAATATATTTGAAAATGAAAAAAGCATAGCAGATTTGAGTCTTTGGGGAAAAGACGAAATGATGAATCTCATTCGCAAAGACTTAGAAAGCGTATATATAAAATTTGACAATTTTGTCAGCGAAAAGAGCCTCTATCCAAAATGGGAAGAGAGTTTTGATAAACTCCAAAAACATGGCAAAACTTACGAAAAAGAGGGTAAAGTCTGGATAAAATCGCAGGAGTTTGGCGACGAAAAAGACAGAGTCATCATAAGAGAAGATGGTCGCCCTACCTATCTTGCAGGCGATATCGTATATCATGATGATAAATTTGACAGAAATTTTGACAAATATATAAACATTTGGGGAGCAGACCACCATGGATATATAGCAAGAGTAAAAGCGGCTATAAATTTCATGGGCTATGACGAGAGCAAACTTGAAGTGATTTTAGCCCAAATGGTCTCTTTGTTAAAAGGCGGCGAACCGTACAAGATGAGCAAGCGCGCGGGTAATTTCATAACAATGAGCGAAGTTGTCGAAGAGATAGGAAGCGACGCTTTGAGGTTTATATTTTTGAGCAAAAAAGCGGATACGCATCTTGAATTTGACATTGATATATTAAAACAATC
>JAIROK010000136.1 GCA_031257555.1 Campylobacteraceae bacterium
GAATGCTATAAAAGCAAAGAGGGGTTGTTTGAAGTTTAGCATTATAAACTCCTTAAGAATATAACATAAATGTAGTTTAAATTTACAAGAGTAGAGGATTCTATAGCTTTGGGACTTAAAGTTACATAAAATTGGGGTTGGAGAAGTAAAAAAGTTATTTATGTGACTTTCAACATCTTTTAAAGTCTATAGTTTTAGAATTCGTTTTTATTTTAATTTACAAAAAATTTTTCTTTTTTTGTGGTTAAATCTGAAGTTTACTAACGCAGGCTGTAATATTTATATGTTTAAAATAAGGAAAAAACAAATATGCCGACTTTAAAAATATTGGATTGTGAACTTAGGCATTTTAATATACATACAAAGATGTTGATGGAAGAGTATTTAAAAGAAGTCGGTGTAGATTTGAGCGATTATACATTTGCTGCAAACTATCTTTGGCTTTCATCTGCAAGTGGTTTTTATGCGATTATAAATAACACTTTTTGTCTTTTTATTATGCAAGGAAGCGAAATATCAATGCTTTTACCGCCGCTTGGCAAAAAAGAGTATGTTAATGATGCCATTGTAAAGTGTTTTGAAATAATGAATGCCAACAATACATCAAGTTATTACTCAAGAATAGACTATGTGCATGAAAGGATGCTGGAAGGATTTGCTAATTTTTTGGAAGAGGGCACAACTATGTTTGAAGCATTGGCTGATTATATAGTTGAAAAGAAATTGGTTGATTATGTATACAAGAGTGAGGATTTGGTAGAACTTAAGGGAAATAATTACCATGTTAAAAGAAATGAGATAAATAAATTTAAAAAAGCTTATGTAGATTTTTATGTAGCTGAGCTTGACCCAAAAGTACACAGCGGAGATATAATACACCTGTTTCATAAATGGGTTAGTGAACGCGTAAGATATATGCCAAAAGAAGAAGAAGAAAAATTTTTGGAGGGCATATTGTTTGAGCAAACAGCGATAAAAAGACTTATGAGTCATTACAACGAGCTTGAGGTAACAGGAATCTGTCTTTATATAAATAATGAACTAAAAGGATTTACAGTAGGCGAAAAACTAAATGATCATGTAGCAAGTATTATTATAGAAAAAACGGATTTTGAGACGCTTGGTTGTGCCCAATTTCTATTTAGAGAGTTTTCAAAAGTTTTAAGAGATAAATATAGTGTCGAATATATCAATGTCGGCGATGATATGGGTTTTGAAAATTTGAAGAAAGTCAAAATGAGCTATAGACCGGAAAAACTCATTGCAAAATATACGATTTATCAAAAATGATTAGAATTGCCGATTTAAAAGATTTGAATGATTTGCTTGAGATTGAAAATGAATCATTTGATGAAAATAGTTTTGCTATGTCTCGTCGAAATTTTATTTATCATATTAAAAAAAATCCATTATATGTATATGAAAAAGATGATAAAGTATGCGGATATATATTGCTTTTTTTGCGCAAAAACTCACAAAAAGTGAGAATCTATTCTATAGCTGTGAGTAAAAATTTACGCAAAAAAGGGGTAGCTTCAAAACTTCTTGAAGCAAGTTTTTTGTATGCACTGAAAAATAGTAAAAATTTTATAAAACTTGAAGTGCGCAGCGATAATAAAAATGCTATAAAAATTTATGAAAGACTTAACTTTGTAAGTATCAAAACTCTAAAAGCATATTATCCGGATAAATCTGATGCTTTTGTTATGCAAAAAAGTCTCTCATAATACAACTTATATTTATTCTATATCTTGAATGTCTGATAGAATTGTTTGTGGTAAAAATCCATATCTGTTTGTTTTATAAATCCTTGTACCGTAAATCACTTGTCCGTCATTTCCTATTTCTTCTTCAAAAAGCTGTTCTATATCTTGAGAGAAAAAATGTTTACTAAAATATTCGACACCTATGGAAACAGCATAATTTACATATTCATATTCCAGATTGTTTCCAAAAAATGAGTTGATACTGTTAAGTTCTTTATCGATTTTGCCAATAGAGTTTGCCAAATATAAATTTTGTCTATCTTCATATTGGCTTAACACTAAAAGGGCAGGTTGGTAATTTGCTTGAGTAGACAAAAGTGTAAATGGCTTATATTTGTAAATTCTAATCTGCGATGCAAGAAGGCTTGTCATGGGTGGCAAAGTATTAAGATAAACAGTAGAGTTGTTCAAGTACTTATTATTATTGAAATACTTTTTAAAATCATCTCTTGTCGATGAAAATACTGTCTCTTCAACTAAAACCTTGTCTTGATTTTCTATCATTTTATTGAGGGTTAATCCAAGTTTGGTATTGTCTGAAATCGCGACTGCATATCCATTTGAAAATTTGCTCAGTTCTTCTATCTGCGCATTATAATCTATGCCGCCAAAAAATATGTTGCTTGGGACATTTTTGAAGAAAGATTTGTGTAATGTCGGAATAAATACATAAAGTCTGTTGCTGTTTTCAAAAACTATTTGTGCTCCATCTTGAGTAACTGGCGCTATGACATGTGAATAGCCGCTTTTTCGTATTTCATTTAGCTTGTTGATAAGTGCTTCTTCTGATTCGTCTCCACTGTTGAATACTTCAAGTTCAAAACTATTGCTTTGTCTTAAAAGATAGGATATTGCGGCATTTACCGATGATACGGCATGACTTTTTATCGTTTTTTGCGGCACTAAAATAGCTATTTTTACAGTTTTTACATCGACATTAAAAAATATATTGAACATTTGTCCGTAAGCAAAATAGTTTTCTTGAGTATATTTTGTAGAGCTTTTATCGCTGTATTTACCCAAAAAACTAAAAATCGTTTCATCTTGCAACAATTTTTCCAGACATTTATTGTTGCATATCATTTCATCGATATCTAAAAAAATGCTTTGCGGAAGCGGTATTTTAGAGAATTCATCACTCATGGAAAAAGCCGGAAAGTATGTAAATACCAAGTATAAAAACATGTGTAAAAATTTCATAATAAACCCTTTACTTTAAGTATATCATGCCAAACATCTTTTTTTGCCGACGGCGTTCTAAGCAGAAAACTAGGATGAAAAGTTGGTATCAGTTTGGAATTTTTATATTGTATTATTTCTCCGCGCACTCTGCTGATAGGCGTTTCATCATCTGTCAAATAGCGAAAACCGGTACCTCCTAGCGCAACTATTACGGCAGGATTTATGATTTCTATCTGTCTTAAGAGATATGGACGGCAAATAGTCGCCTCTTCATAAGTGGGTGTACGATTTTGCGGAGGACGGCATTTTACTACATTTGCTATATAAACATCATTTCTTGTAAGACTTAATACATTTTCTATGATTTTTGTAAGCAACTGTCCTGCTTGTCCTACAAAAGGCTTTCCACAGGCATCTTCATTGGCGCCGGGACCTTCTCCGACAAACATCAATTTTGCTTTTATGTTTCCTTCGCCAAATACTACGTTTTTTCTCCCTTTACAAAGTTGGCATAAGTGACATTTTGAAACTATCTGTCTTAATTCATCTATGCCGTTGGGTATGTAGGTGTTTGGTTCGCCTCTGATCTCTTTTAGCTCTTTATGGTATTCAAAACCTATAGCCCGACATATATAAAGTTCTCTTAGAGTTTTTAATTTTTCAAGTGTTGACATAAAAATAATAATAGCCAAGAGGTTGTTAAAAAAAGCTAAACTTTATCAAAAATAGCATCTTGAAATAATCATAAAATACTAAAAACACCAAGAATGCGAAAAATGTTGTGGTATGTCTGATAAAAAATATATTAACATATATTAAAAATTGTATAAACACGATAACATCAGATACATTTTATGTTATCATGTTTTAAAAACAAAACAAAGCATTATTGTAATGAAGGAGTTTTTAAAAACAAAGTAAAAATAGTGCTGAAGTTATAAGTGGTATTATGAATATCATAAAAAATAGCTTTTTATTGTATGAAAATTTTGAAAAATTACACTATTTATCATGTCTGCTATATTAATTATAAGCAGCAAAAATGCATGAGTTTAAAAGAGTGTGAAAAAGAATTTGCTGATTAAAAGCGTAAAAATCCATCACTCTTGCAAATTTGCAAGAGTGATGGTTATATACTATTCTATTACGTCAACTATTGCCGGATCGCTTTCCCAAAGTCCATGTTTGGTACAGTAAGAGTGGGCTACAAGTGTTAATTTAGCAGCTGTAGGGACAATGTGAAATGTCACTTCAAGCTGTCCTTTTGCTCCTTGACCCCCAAGTGTGCCGGCTACAAAATCAGCTCTTGATACAAGAGTTTCATTGTTGTATAGCGATATATTAGCAATGTAATGATCAAAATCATCAGGATGGGAATATTCATTTCCAACTTTTACGGTTACAGCAAGTTTTTCACCTTTTTTTACACTGTTTTGCACATGTATAAAAGGTGAATGTCTGTCTATGTAATCTTTTTTTGACTCTCTTTCCAATGTATCTATGTCTACATAACGATTAATTTTTGGCATTTTGTTTTCTCCTTGGTTTAAAATAAGAGATACAATTTTATACAAAAGAGAATTAGCATATAATTAAAAAAGATATTTATTGTCTTATTTAAGTATTTATTTAAGAGTATTATTCTCGGGTAAGCCGACAATAAGCTCTATTCTAATATAGTTGGCTTGACTTTGTGTTCATTAAAACCTAAATTTTTTTTGTCAGTTTCTCCAAGTGCAAGTAAGATAATTTGCGGTATTGTTAATACATAAAGTGACAATTGTCTGCCGATAGCTTTTTCTATTTTTTTGCGACATGTGTCAAACATATAAAATGCCCTTATATCGCTTGTGATAATAAAATCAACTCCACTGTCATAAGCATCGGATAAAACTGCTCCTGCCATCTTCAGTGCAATTTCTGGAGCATAAGCATATATGTCATATCCGATTGCATTTAACTCTTTTTCGAAATGAACTTTGGGGAGTTTTACGGTATCTAAAAGAGTATTTAAATCATCGTTGATATCAACATCAAGACCTAAATCGGGACCTATATATACGGCTGCTTTAAAGCTGTCAAAAGTATGTTTTATGTTTTTAGAGATATTATAAATTGCATTTTTGGTTGATAAAATACTATTTACATGTTTTACATCTGCTAAGAAATTTGTAGTTAGCTCAAACTTGTTTAGCTTTTTTTCTGTTTCATTTTTTATATTGATATTGTTTGCTATATAATTTTTTACATACTGCAAAGAGTAAAATGAACTATTTTCAATAGCGATTATGTTTTCTCCATTTTTTCCGGCTTGTGCCAAAATAGGTGCAAAGTTTTCCACAAAGGCTTTTGGATTTAATGTATAATTTTCAAATCCAAAATCTTTTTTTTCTGTCTGCATAGTGTGATTTGCTATAAAAAGCTTTTTTAAAATCACTTTTGCAGACATGAAAGGCGCTGTACAAAGTTTGGTGTTCAATGCATCAAATATGATATATTCTGACATGAGTTTAACCTTAAAAACTTAAATTTTTAATGCGTTTTGCTTCACGTTTAGTGATGTTATTTGTATCTGGGACATATTTTAAAATTTCTCTTTTGAGTTCGGCTACATTATCTTCTATGTTTACGGCGTTTTGATATGTCATTATAAGATTACCATATGAAGTATAAAGCCAAATGCCGTAATTTTCATCAGCAATTATTTTTAGTATAGCATCTCTGTTTTGGGGGTATTTTTTGATTAGATAGACAGCAAATAATAAGATAGAATCTCCAAAGTATTCGCGTTCAAATTCAAGAGACGGCGAAATATAATAATAAGAGATAAGTTCATGATAACACTCTTCGTCTATCTTTTCTTTTATAAATGGTCTTAAAATCTCTATTTTTTTATCAAAATCAGCAGTATCTATCTCAAAGTCATTAATTGCTCTAAATTCACTTATGGGTTCGATTTTTATATCGGTAGTTTTGAATTTATCTATTATGGTTTTTATGGGAGTACGCGTGTATGTTGCAATGCGGTTTACTTTTATAGCTAAAAATCTGTTATTTGAGAATGAAAAACTGTTATCTTGATCTTTTATAGAATTTAATACATCGGATAGTTTAGCATCTTTATCTATTTTGATTTTGTAGTTTTTATAATACGGGAGGAAATCTGTTTTTGCATTAAAACGAAAAGCGCTAATATTTAGTGTATAGGACATATTTTCTCCTTGCAAAATAGAATTAATAGTGTATCTCAAATAGACTTAAGATATTTTTTTTCAAAAGAGTCTTGCAAAAATTGCACATTAAAATGTTCCTTTTTGTAGCTAATCTAACATTAAAGCGAGCACTACTATAATATCTGATTTTAATTTGGAAATAAAATGGATAAAGAGTCATTTGTAATATCTCAATTTCAAAATAAATTTATAGGCGATGATGGGGCTGTTGTAGGCAAATGGGTATATTCTAAAGATATTTTTGCCGAAGATATACATTTTAAAAAAGAGTGGCTTACGCTTTCACAAATTGCTAAAAAGGCTATGCTTGTAAATATTTCTGATGCTATAGCTATGAATGCTAAACCAAAATACGCACTTTTGGGAGTTATCGTCCCAAAAGATTTTTCACTCAAACAGATAAAAGAATTATCAAGCAGTTTTACAAAAACAGCAAAAAAATATGGTATAAAAATTATAGGTGGAGATACAACAAGCGGCGATAAACTTGTTATTTGCATTACTGTTATATCAAGTAAGAGAAAGTATACCTTAAAGCGCACAGGGTTAAAAAAAGATGATTTATTAGCTTACACAGGAGATATTGGTGAGAGTTTTAAGGATTTAAATAAACTCTACAATGGTGAGAAAATTTCAAAAAAATCACGCTTTATAGAGCCTACCTTAAGAGATGAATTTATCAAAAAAGCAGCAAAATATTTAAGGTGCGGGCTTGATATATCAGATTCTTTAAGTAAAGATTTATCACGCGTTTGTGCGCTTTCAAGCCTTGGCGTTGAGTTTTTAATTGAATTTACAAAAGATGAACTTTGCAGTGGTGAAGAGTATGAGATGCTCATCGCATTTGCACCCAAATATAAAGATAAAATACTTCAAATAGCCAAAAAAACAAATACCCCAATTAATATATTTGCAAGAGCCAAAGGGGGACGATACGAGAGTGAATGCAAAGAACACCATTTTTAGAAAGGAAAAATTTTGAATAGACTTTTTTTTATGAACCATTCGCATATACAGGCGCATTTTACGAAAAATTCAAATGATTTTATTGTAAGTGAAATACCGTTATATGAATTTAGCGGCAAAGGTGAACATCTTGTGCTGCATGTAAGAAAAAAAGATTTGACTACATGGCAAATGTTGCAAGTATTTAGTCAGATAAGCGGTGCGAAAATGCGAGATTTTGGATATGCCGGACTCAAAGATAAGGAAGGTATGACGACGCAGTATATAAGTATTCATAAAAATTATGAGAAAGCATTTGAAAATTTTACACACCAAAATATCAAAATTTTAAGTTCTAACTATCACGATAATAAAATAAAAACGGGACATTTAAAAGGCAATCGTTTTTTTATCCGTTTAAAAAAAGTTTTGCCGGTTGATGCATTTAAGATAGAAGAGGCTTTCAAGCGCATATCAAAGGAGGGCTATCCGAACTATTTTGGTTATCAACGTTTCGGCAAGGGTGGAGATAATTTTAATGAGGGCAGAGCAATACTGCTTGGTGAAAGAAAAGAGAGAAACAGAAAACTTCAAGATTTTTTGATTAGCGCTTACCAAAGCGAGCTTTTTAATCGTTGGTTGTCAAAAAGAGTCGAAATAAGCAAATATTTTGAAAGTTTTGCCGAAAAAGAGTTGTCAAATATACTTGGTTGGGATAAAGAGAGTATTAAAAAAACAAAAAAACAACCGCAATTTTTTAAGCTTTTAAATGGCGATGTATGTCACCACTATCCGCATGGTAAAGCATTTATATGTGAAGATGTATATGTCGAAACAGCGAGATTTAATGCTAAAGAGATAACAATTACAGGGTGGCTTGCAGGGGGTAGAACAATGAGGTCTTGTGAGTTGGCAGGAAAAATAGAGAGCGAGTATTTTAATGAGGCTGAAGCATTTTTGGAAAAATTAGATGGCACAAGACGTTTTGCATGGAATTTTATAGAAAATCCAGAATTTAAGTATAAAGAGGAAGATGCTTGGGTAGAGTTGGCATTTACTCTTACAAAAGGAGCGTATGCTACCGTTGTATTGGAAGAGATTTTACATAAAGAGTTGAGTGAATAGCCAAAAACTACTAAAAGCAACGATTTGCAGAGATGTTTATTGTAAAAAATACAAATTTTTTACAATAAAGCAATAACAACAGAGTTTTAAAACTCTGTTGTTGATAAATTTTACTTTGAAAGATATTTGTTAAAAAACTCTCTTATATCTTCCGGCAATTTTGTAGGCTTAAAGTCGCTGACAAATACTATCAATATTTTAGCGCTAAAAAGCTTCTCCTCGCCTCTGTATATCGTGTGTAAAACGTTTACGCTCGCACCCTTTAGCTCTAAAATTTCACTTTTAACCTCTATCAAATCGCCCAAGTATGCGGGTTTGAAATACTGTGCTTCTATATTTTTGACAACAAAGTGGCAGTTATTTTCGCCAAGTTTTTTACCGTCGTCAAAAAACATTTGACTTCTTGCGCGCTCGCAGTATTTTATATAATTTGTGTGATACACCACCCCGCCGGCATCCGTATCCTCGTAATATACTCTTATTTGCAAAATAATCTCCTTTAAAGTTTTAATCTCTATCTACCGAATATTTTCCGCCGCCCAAAAAGAAGACGGCAATGGAAGTAAACAGATAAAAATAGATAGTCTCTTGTGCGAGTCCGCCGTGCTGACCTAAGGCAAACATACTTGGAGCGTGCGCCAATATTATAATAAATACCATATTTACCACAAGTACCAATGCCGCAAGCCTTGTTTTAAACCCGATGACAAGCAGTATTGGCGCTAAAACCTCGCCTATATATACGCCGTAAGCCAAAAACTGCGGAAAATCGGAAGCAAAAAGCATTCCTTTGATACCGTCTACGCCGCCAAGTTTACTGATACCGTGAAAAAACATCAATACGCCTACCGTAACTCTCAAAATCAATTTTCCTATATGTGCGCTGTTTGCATTCGCGCTGATTGGACAAGAAGACATACTCTCTCCTAATTAAATTTTCATAGAATGATAGCCAAAATTGTTCAATTAAACATTAAAAAGGCCAGTTAAAATAACAGCCTATTTTAAACATTTTTTATTACAATTACGCAATGAGAATAGATAAGTATTTAAACTGCG
>JAIROK010000133.1 GCA_031257555.1 Campylobacteraceae bacterium
CTCAATTGGCAATATTCTTTGAGGGTAGATTGGATAATGAACTTAGGATTTAAGAAAAGGTGTGATAGGTTTTCTCCTATTAGAATTATATTGATATGGAATTGTGGGGGGGAGTCTAACAAGCTAAAATTTTTATAATTATAGCATCCTCCGTCATCTTCAAAATCACAAACTTTACCGAAATATTCGTTTGCTTTTAATCTATTTTTTTAATTTCTGCTCTGTTTTTATGTATATGGAGTTCATAATACCCATTTCTACCAATGTTATTAGCTGCACAGAGCGTTTAAAGCAAATTTGATTGTATTATAGGACGGTAAGGACTTATATTATCAAAGGCTTGTTACACAAAAATTATATTTGACACTTAAGCCTTTAAGGTATTATGTTTGTGACTATCTACATTATCTTGTATATGTCATTTTAAACTCTGATTACAGTAAAAGTTTAAAATTGAGCAGAGAGTATCTCTTTTAGTATTTTCATGCCAACACTTGCTTTCTCTTTTATGATTTTTACTTTTGGCAAATGTTTTTCTATATCGCTTGGGTCTATCAAAAATAAAGAAGCCTCTTTTTTGGCATAATTTATAAGTCCAGCAGCAGGATAAACCTGCATTGATGTACCGATAATTACAATTATATCAGCCCTTGCTGTTATATTTGCCGCTTTTTCTATCAGCGGTACAGCCTCGCCAAACCATACTATAAAAGGTCGAAGCCTTGAACCGTCGTTTGCTCTTTCGTCTGTTTCTATATCTTTATATCCTATATCAATGATTTCCGTTTTATTTTCATTGCAAGCTTTTACAAGCTCGCTATGCAAATATATTACATATGAACTTTCGGCTCACTCATGCAAATCATTCACATTTTGAATGACGATGATAACTTCAAAATCTTTTTCAAGTTCTGCTATAAGCTTATGTCCCTCATTTGGCTTTACATCTTTTGGTTGTTTGCGGCATTGTTTCACGCTCTTATTAACTGGCAAAGAGGCGGATATCAAATGCTCTCAACCAATTTGTATTAAATATCTATTGCACCAATATAATTTTTATTAGTCTCGCCGCTTTTATGTTATTTTTTGTATAATGCTCGTCAATTTATTTCATGTGAATAAAATTCAAATGGAAAAGGGTCATAATGAATATTCCAAGTAGAATTAAGGTGTTTTTTGTTTTTTTGATTGCTTCTTTCTTTGTCGGCTGCGGAGGAAATGGTGGCGATGATACTTCAGGTGGTGATACAACGTCGTCTGCAACACATGCAACGTACTCTATAAACTTTTATGATAAAAACTTAGATCTTATAGATACTGTATCTGCAAATGAAAGCATAATAACTCTTGTAGATATAAAGTCAGGTTCTTGGTATAAAGCGGGGAAGAATTCGTCTATTGTAACTTATAATCTAACAAGCGATATTAGATTGTATGCTGTAGCAAATGTTACAGAGATAACCAATCAAGATGAGTTAGACTATATAAGAGACGATTTAAACGGTAAATATATCCTTTTAAACGATATAGCCTTAGATGAAAACGGCACAGGTTTTGATAATAGTACGGGGTGGAACCCGATAGGATATCCACTTCCATTTAAGGGTATTTTTAACGGAAACTTTCATAAGATAACAAATCTATGGATAAATAGACCCTCCGACAGTCATATCGGATTTTTTGGTTATGCGTACAATGCTAAGATAAGAAATCTTGGGATAGAAATAGCTGAGGGTAAAGAGATAAAAGGCTATAGATCTATCGGTGGAGTAGCGGGGTATATAGAGTATAGTAGCATAATAAATAGTTACTCCATTGGTAATATTAGCGGCAATTACGGTTATGTCGGTGGTGTAATAGGAGATGTCGTCCACTCTTATAATATAGCAAACATCTATTCTATCGGCAATGTCAGTGGCAATATCAGCAGCGACGGCGGTTATGTCGGCGGGGTAGCGGGACGGGTTGAATATGGCAATATAACAAATAGTTACTCTATAGGTAATATTAATGGCAATGGCGCTTATGCCGGCGGTATAGCGGGAGGTGTCACGCTTGGCAATATAACAAATAGTTACTCTATCGGCAATGTCAGTGGCAGCTACAGTGTTGGCGGCATAGTTGGACTTGCCTATAAGTCGTCTGTTAAAAATAATGCTGCGATTAACCTTTCTGTTACCGGCAAGAAAAGCTATCATATAAACCGTGCAATAGGATCTATTAATATTGAACACAGCGATATATTCAACTTTGCAAGAAAAGCACTGGCTTCCGGATTTAACAATTTTGAAGAAGGTAACGCATACTCGGGAGACGGGAAAGTCGACGGTGCGTTTTTAGAAGAAGATACTTACAAAATCGATTTAAACTGGAAGTTCGGAGACGACAACAATAATCCATGGAAGATTGACATTAACATAAACAACGGTTATCCTTATTTTTATTATCAGAAATTATAACGGTTTAGAGCCGACAAAAATAGTCGGCTCCCCAACGATAACGTATATATTGGAAACATTTTGAGATACTTTTCCGTGTAGCGCCTGCAATGCAAAGAGGATCGCCAATCCGCAAGGAATGAAACTCTTACTGCCCTTTGCCGGTCGATATGTTATCTCAAAGCGATATCTAAAACCTCTTCTATCCTTAAGACGCTTAAAATCTGCATATTATCTTTCACCTCATCGGGTACTTCATTCAAATCACGCTCATAATTCTTCTTAGGAATAATAACCGTTTTTATCTTCGCTTTGTATGCCGCTATAAGTTTTTCTTTAAGTCCGCCTATCGGAAGCACTTTGCCGGTCAATGTAAGCTCTCCTGTCATCGCTACATCACTTTTTACTTTAGTATTTGATAATATAGAAGCAATAGCTGTAGCCATAGTTATTCCCGCACTTGGTCCATCTTTTGGAGTAGCGCCTTCTGGTACATGCAGATGCAAATCAAACCTTCTGTATATTTCACTGCTATCTGGAATAATCTTATCGCTTTTTTCCTGTTCGGTAAGCGGAATATCCTCTAATTTGATATTCAACTTTTTCTCATCTATCAATACTTTTATAACGCTTTGAGCTATCTTTGCCGACTCTTTCATGATATCTCCCAAAGAACCGGTAAGCTGCATATTTCCTTTTCCTTGAATGCGCACAGCCTCAACTCTCAAAACATCTCCGCCCACACTCGTCCATGCAAGCCCGTTTACTTGCCCTACGATATCTTTTTTATCAGCTTCTTCTATCTCAAATATGGTTTTTTCCAAATAATCTTTTATATTTGCGCTTGTGATAGATATTTTTCCTATGCTGCTGTCGATTAATAACTGCTTTGCGCTTTTTCGCAAAATATCGGCGATTCTGCGTCTTAAATTTCGCACGCCGGATTCCCTTGTATAATTTTCTACCATAGCGAAAATTGCACCTTTTGTGAAACTCACCTCAATATTTTTGAGTCCATGTTTGCGCATCTCTTGAGGGATAAGATACTTTCTTGCTATCTCATACTTTTCTTGCGGAGTATATGAGCTTAAAAATATAAACTCCATTCTATCTCTTAAGGGTGCCGGAATAGATGAAACATCATTTGCTGTAGCGATAAAGATTATATCGCTTAAATCTATATTGAAATTAAGGTAGTAGTCTCTAAATTTGTTATTTTGTTCATGGTCTAAAATCTCAAGCAAAACTGCAGTAGGATCACCTCTGAAACTGCGTGCAACTTTATCTATCTCATCTAAAACCATCACAGGATTCATCTGTCCGGCTTCTATGAGTCCTTGCACTATACGTCCCGGCATAGCCCCTATATATGTTCTCCTATGTCCTCTTAGTTCATTTACATCTTCAAGTCCGCCAAGAGCTATTCTGATAAGTTCTCGTTTTAAAGCTTTTGAAATCGAATTTGCAAGAGATGTTTTACCCACACCCGGAGGTCCTGCAAAACATAAAATAACTCCCCTGCTCTCTTTATCTTTTATGCCGCGCCTGTTAAGAAGTTCTTTAACGGCAAAATACTCTACAATGCGCTCTTTTGGTTTTTCCAAAGAGTAGTGATCATTATCAAGCTGTTTTTTGACATCATTTATATCGAGTTTTTTTTCGGCAGATTTTTCAAACGGTATTTCAAGCACCCAGTCAAGATACCCTTGCAACAGATTGGCATCTACAGAATCCATATGCATTTTTGAGAGTCTGTCTATCTGTTTTTTTATCTCTTTATGAGCATCTTCGTCCATAAAAGGTTTTTTAACCTCAAGCTTAGTTTTATAACGCTCCAGTTCTTCTTCCTTTTGATTGTCTGCGCCAAGTTCTTGTTGTATTTGTTTTAACTGCTCTTTTAAAAAATACTCTTTATTTACTTTTTCTATGCGAGAATGCACCTTTGTTTTTATCTCTTTTTGCAGTCTAAAAGCTTCTGTCTCCTCCATGATAAAGTCAATTAACATCAGTATCTTATTTTCAGGATCGCTCTCTACAAAGAGTTTATAAGCAAGCTCTTTTTTGGGTTTAATCTCATGAGTTATCAAGTCACAAATGCGTCCCGCTTCATTTGTTTGGCTTATAGTCTTTAGAAAATCAGACGTAATGGCGCTGTTTGCAGAAGAGTATGAGTGCATTTTTTCTTTTAAAACCATCAACAAAGCATCTATTTTGATACTGTCTGTTTGTTTTGTGTGCAGTACTTCAACAATTCCTTTTAAAGGTTTTTCTTGAGAATGTTTTATTATGCGCCCTTTTGTCATTCCTTGAAAAAGTATTTTTACTCTGCCGTCAGGCAAAACAACTTTTCGCATGATTGAACCTATAACGCCGCAGTCATATATGCTTTCAAAACTTCTGTTTCCATCTTCTCCGTTTTTGACAGGACAGACAAGCACAAGATTGTTTTTTTCAAGAGCTTCGTTTGCCGCATCTATATTGTCTTTATCGATTAAATAAAGCTGTGTAATCATAAAAGGATATAAAAATATCTCATCTTCAGCTATTATAGGCAGTTCTGTTGGAAATGTGTTATACGTGCCAAGTTGCAAATTGTCTCCTTTTTGTTCCATATTTACCATTCAAACCATTTTCTATACCAAGGTATTTTAGGTTCTATTATCTCCCCTTCTTTCAGATATACCGCACCTGATTTGTCGTTATAAAATTCAGCCGCATCGCCTTTGTTTAATTTCTCATATAAAGAAGCGATATTTTTGTCTATCAGATATTCGCCAAGCTCCATATGTACAAGCATAGACTCTATCATGGGAGCATATTGCGAATCTTGATATACATCTAAAAATTTCCTTGTATCGGCTATAGTCTCTGATATTAGCTGTTGATTTCTGTTGGGACGTAAAAAAGAAGCATAGTTAGCTCTAATTTTCATATATTTTATGTATTCGTTTTTTATACTGCTGCCAAATCTTTTTATATATTCGTCCAGAAATTTATTTGCTTGCGAATACTCCTCGTTATTCATATGAGCTTGCGATAAGATGATTAACGCTTCGCTTAAAATCGGAGAAGCTACATGTTCACTTGATAAAGACACATAAAGAGCGTCTGCTTTTTCCAAATCGCCGTTTACTATCGTCTTTATTATCTCGTTATACCAATACTCAGCGCTTTGATTATATTGCACATCAGCACTCTTGTCTGCACATCCGCTTATAACCAAAGCGCATGTGAATGCCAAAATAAACGTCCTTATGTTCATGACAATCCTTAAAAATAAAATGTGCTATTTTACTGTTTTGTTGTAAATATGCAAATATGAATTTTATCTTTTTGTTGGTTATTACAAGTTTAATTTGATATAATAAACCTCCAATTTATACAAAGGTTTTTAATGCGTTTAACTTTTTTAGGAAACGGTATAATGGCAAGCACTATGATTTCAAGACTTTTAAAATCAGGTTATGAGATTGAAGTTTTTGGAAGAGATGAAAAAAAATTATCGGATTTTTCTAAGAAATTTGACAAAAAATTAGAAACATTCACATATAAAAACGATATTGATATAGGCGATAAAATCGTCGTTTTATGCGTTAAACCTCACGCGCTTGAAAAGATTTCACATTTTTTTAAAGGCGAAGCAGCGCTTATTATATCTGTTTTGGCAGGCACAACCATAGCAACCCTTAGAGAAAACATTAAGGCAAAAAACTATATCAGGGCTATGCCAAATATTGCAGCAGCCTGCGGTAGATCAATGACTACTATAACAGGAGATAAAACCTCTCAAGATGAGGCTGTGAAGATCTTGGATGCTATAGGAAAAACTTTATGGGTAGAGAGTGAAAAAGAGCTTGATACGGCTACTATCTTAGCTGGAAGCGCACCTGCGTTTTTGGCTCTTGTGGCTGAAAGTTTGATAGATGGCGCAGTCAAAGAGGGATTAAAAAGAAGTGATGCTTCGCTTTTGACAAAAGGACTTTTTGACGGTTTTGCAAAACTTTTGGAAGAGTATGCCCATCCTGCTTTGATAAAAGATGCCGTTATGAGTCCAGGCGGTGTGACTGCAAAGGGATATTCGGTGCTTGAAGAGCACAAAGTCCGCAGCGCTTTTATGAAAATTTATCAAAAAAACATATAAAACACTTTTTAAAATCATTATTTTAAAAAACTAAAAAAATTATTTTAATTATAAATATATAAAAAATAATTATTTAGTATTTAGATATATGCTTTATAAATAAAATTTGTAAAATTATTTTTTATCATAGACTGCTAATGTGAAATACTTTTAAAAGTTGTGAAATATTTTTGTAAAGATATCGCCTGGCTCCAGATATATTTAATATTTATATATGTAGTTAATTTTTTATAAATAACTAATTAACTTGTTGATATTTGTATAAAATTAAAGATAAATCTAATACTTTATATAAAAAATTTTTATAAAGATGGCTACTTTTGGCTAATATTTTGCTATACTTATACAGCTACACAGTATAAACTATGCTTTAGCTTAAAATATTATTTAAGTGAGGTATGCTATGAAATCATTAATGTATTTGATAAATATCTGCCGTTTTTTCTCTTGTTGTAAAAATTTTTCCAAACCTTTTTTTATTTTTGTTTTGATGTTTGCATCCACGCAATTGTATGCTGATTTTAACATAAGCTGGATTAGAGTTAATAACAATAACATTATATATACAGGAGTATATGAGGCAAACATTTCTATGGTTATTAAAATGGATAAAACCGATATACTTAAGTCAATGGGATATAAAATAGATGGTGGTACTTGTCATCTTGTAGATATTGATGATAAGAAAAGTCCGACGGGTTACGCTATAACACTAAATAGGTTGTTTAGTCGAGAGCAAGGTGCTGCTTTTTTAGAAAATTTGCTTGTTGGACAACATAGTGTAACATTTCTACTGGGTGGCACAGATAATAATGCATGTGATAGTAGCAAACTTTATTCGGTAATCGTAACAAGAGAACCTTCTTTGATTATAAATAGCGTCGCGGTTAATAATGGCAATCCTATACCAGCAGAAGCTACAAGTGCAAGTATTGTTGTAAATGCTACTGTAATCGGTGGTAATTGGTGGGAGACAGCAGTTGTAATAGATGGTAATTATAGTAATTGTTATAGTGTGGATACCAATAATCGCGCTGTAGGTACACATGTAAATACCTTTGATAATACACAAAGCATTGCATTTGTAGAAAAATTGCCTATAGGGAAACACAATGTAACATTTTATGCTGCTGGTAATACGTTCAATGCATGTGAAGTTGCCTATAAAAGCCCTCCTTTTACGATAGAAGTAGAAAAACGAGGTTTAACTTTTGACTGTCAGCATTTATATATCGGTGGAGAGAATAATCGAAATCAAAAAAATTATGCCGAAGTTACTGTTTCAAATACAAATACATTTACAGGAGTTGATTTTCCTGTTAAAAATCAAGATACAAATCCGACATTAGCAATAGGACCATATAAAGACAGTATAGCATTCTATTGGTGGAATTATGATATGAGAACTTCCGCAAATTCAGGTTCAGGTAGTTCAAGCCCAATATATTATATGCAAAATGGCTCAGGAACAAGTGCGCCCATACCACAAAATCCTTCGTCTATTAACTTTGAAACGAGTCGTTTATCTGGAGGAACGGTAAATCAAAAAACGGGCGAAATATATTTGCTGCCAGAACCAGGCAGCAATAAAGATAAGATTATAAACATACTTGCTCCAGGCAGCAACGGAGTGTTTACAAATAGTAAAAGAAGCGCAAGGTTGAACTTTACTGCAAATACAGGTGAGTATGCATATGCTTCCGATGCGGCGATAGATGGAGATGGCAACGCATATCTGCTGGTAAATACTGCTGTTTCTGGCAAAAGTCCTGTATATAAATTGGTGAAAGTAACTCCGAATGACGATTGGAATGGCAGTTGGGAGTTTGATACCGTTGAAATGCAAAATTATATTACGACAAAGGGTACTAGCAATAAATTGTGGGGTATGGCTTTTTTGAACGGTAAGCTATATGCTGCTGAAGATACAGCACTTGGATCCGCTCGTATACATGTAATAGATCCGTTAAAAGGTGGAGAAACTGTATATAATACGGTTACAATGGAAAGCGGAACATCACCGTACGGATATGGTATAGACGACCTTGCGTCCTGCCAAACGGCTTCAGCTATCACGGGCAGAGTCTATCTTGATATAAATGGTGATGGAAAGATAGATGACAATGACAAAGATAAAACTACAGGAAAATACTATTTTGTTTCTGATGTTGTTGTAGAGATATATGACTCTCCTACAGGTAAACCTCTTGGCTATCAACAAACAAATTCTCTTGGCGAATACAGCTTTTTGGTTGAACTTCAAAAGACATACTATATCCGTTTAAGGCAACCTCAAATAAACGGTGCAAATACTCGTCAAACATGGGCAAGCGGCGGAGAGTTTGAATGGAAAAGCGATATAGGCATAGGCAGTAACGGTATAAATACGGTAACACCGGAGTGTTACAACGGCGGTACTAAAATTAATGACACTAGCAATAATGCTAATGGTATTAAATGGTACAGCGGCAAAGAGTGGAAAAGACGTTATACTCAAGATTGCTATGGAGCAAAAAAGGACGGCATAGACTTATCTCTTGATGGAATAAGCAATGCAAATTATTATACTAAAGTTGTTATGAAAACAGACCTCTCTGTCGCTCATGCTGACTTTGCTCTTGCTGCTGTGGATAGGAGCGATGCGCCAAACAGGAAAATCGGCAATGTAACTTATAATTTCGGTGAAGCTGCTCATGTGCTTTTATCAAATACCGCATATTTGGGCGCTAAAGCAGATGGCGATATAAATTCTTTTACCAGCAATACAACAAAAGATGATGACATGATAAATGCCAAAGGCGACGATAACGACGGCGTAAAAGATGATGATGACGGCATAGAGGTTAAAGAAGCAAACAACAGCGATCCAAATGCTTTCAGAACTATCAAAGGCAAAGAGTTTGTAAATGGCAGACTTTATAATTTCAGAGTTAAAGTTCTAAACAATAAAAATTATCTAAATGCATGGGCAAGTTTTGCCAATGGCAATACATTAGCCAAACATACTTTTGTAAATACCGATAATAATGTCGAAGCGGGCAGATTTATAACTAACTCTTTTGTAAATAATGGTGGAAACTATACCAAGCTTGTATATAACAATGGTTATCTAGAGTTTAACTATACCATACCGGATACATTTTATGAGGGTGAAAAAAATAGCGACAACAATACCACAAAAGCCTATATGAGGTTTAGATACAGCAACACCTCTATCGACGATATGAGCTTTGAAGATGCAAAAAGAAGCAATGAGTATTGGAATACCAAACCATGGGCGATAGATGGGGAAGTTGAGGACTACATGGTTTATTATCACTATATACCAAGACCGCAGTTTGTGCCTGCAAATTTGACAGTCGTGAACCAAAATTTTGATGGAAAATCCGAAGAAAAATTTGATGTAGATGATCATAATACAATGGGTCTTTTTACTCAAATTGCCAAAAAATCGTTTAAAGCAAAAATAGTAGCTCATAATGATGGAAAAGTTTTAAAGCAATTTGACAACAATGTAACTGTCATTATAGACTTTGTAAACAATCAATCCATATGTGATCCACAAAATGTAATAGTGCTTGAAAATTTAGGAAATATCACTTTAAACGAAAATGACATACGTGCGGTAGTAACACAAATCAATACAACTTTAGGTAAAGTTACAAGAAATGGAACATTTATGCTTACATATTATTATTCGCAGTATAATGGCTCTTACAATACCACGACATGCTCCGATGATTTTGCTCTAAGACCTGCAGAATTTAAAGTAGAGGGATTATCAGGAAATTTAGTAGGAAGAAAGATAGAAAACGGCACCATAAAAGCGCTTGATTATTATAACGGCACAACATTAAATTATGATCAAAGTGCAAATAAGATAACACACAAAAATTCAACCCTTGTTCCATATAGTTCTGATTGTAATACTACTGAATTTAATACTGCTGTCTCAAATGCTGCTTTGCAGATAAATACGACAGACTTTAAAGCAGGTAAAAGCGATATAAATATCTTATATGAAAATATAGGCGAGATGAGCACTTCTTTTATAGATAACAATTGGACACAGATAGATAACTACCCTCAAGGTAAGATATATGACTGCATTCCGAATAGCTCAAGCAATGATCACTCGACAAGCGATTTAAAAGGCAGAGTAGGATGCGATATAGCGTTTGATACAACGCTGAAATTTGTTCCAAAAACTTTTACAAGCAGCATTAGTATTTCGAATTTTGATGGCAATTATACATATTTGTCAAATAATAATTCTATGTATGCTAATATATTTGTAGATATATCAGCTCTTTTATATGACAATAGCATTGCGACAAATTATCACCAAAATTGCTTTTCGCGCGATGTATTTTACGATGTAAACCTGACAAATGAAAATTTGACGGATTGGGATAATAGAAGCAACGTCACACAGCGTATCGAATACTTTACAACAACCTCAACTGCAAATGTCCGAAATAGCAAGAACGAGACAGCTAATCTAATTACATCTCAAGGCAATTTTACTAATGGTATGGCAAATACTGCGTTTGGTTTTAACTTCAGACGTTTTAAGGCAGAAAAACCATTTACTGTTGCTTACAATGACTTCAATATAACAAGTATAAAAGATAGTGATAATGTTTTTGGTTCAGGTGTTGCAGGCGGAGATGGAAATGCAAGTTTGTATTATGGAAGGACTCATTCAAAGTATCCCGTCTATTCCGTATATGGCAATCAAACAAATGCAACTATTTATTATGAAATTTATTGCAGTAATTGTAATAAAGCTCGCTATACTAATGGCATGAAGTTAGACAGTGAATATCCTGCTTGGTACATAAATGCAAATCATAATGCGGAAAAAGCAGGTAATGTAACAAAATTTGATCCAAATAAAGGCAAAGTATATTTGAAAAGAGATACATCAAGCAATCATAACAAAAGTTCATCATTTAACGTGACAAGCGGTTCTGAGATACTTGGTGTTATCAAAGAACCTGCCATAACATATACGCCATATAGTGTTAAGATAAAGATGATACCTCATTCATGGTTGACTGATGACCCTGAATTTGAAGTTATCTTTAGAGGCGGCGGCGGCGACTGGGCTGGATACGGACAGTCAAACTTAAAAGGCGAAACAAAAAATGCAACAGGAAGGATCATACAACCAAATCCAAGCAAAAATATAGACATAAGGATAGACTGGTAAAATGACAAAAAGAGCCTTTTCGTTAATTGAGCTTGTTGTGTCTATAGTTATTATAGGTATAGTTTCGATGAGTTTTCCGCTTATTTTAAGACAGACAAGCAACAATGTAGCTTTTGCAATGCAGCAAGAAGCTATATTGGAAGCAAAAACATACATTGGGACTATACTCTCTTATCCATGGGATCAAAACTCATTATTTATAGATAATGAAGCTTATAAAATTATAGTATTGGATGTTCAAGGTGATAATTCGTTAGTGGTTTCAGGTGGTCTTAGACCAGGTCATATCGTAGGAGATTTGAGAAGAAAAATGGCGATTAACAATACAACAGGCAATTTTATAACTATTTGTAATGACAACAATTGCAAAGACAATCCATCTATAAAACAGTCCATGAATAAATTTAATAACTCCAAAGAAAATCTAACTGTTGTCATTGAGGGAAATCAAAAAAATATGGACTCCATATTGAGTTTGACTCTAACTTCAACTATAGACTATGTTGGAGATAGTCCGGATTATGGTAGTTCATACAATGATGACAATGTAACTTTTACTTTCGGACGAACACCAATAGCAGATTCGACAAATATCAAAAGAGTCTCTGTTAATGCCAATAATGCTACCGCAGGTGGTCCTAAAGTCGAGGTAGTTCTTAGGGCATACTCATCAAATATAGGTGAATTTCATTTGGTGGAGGATAAATATTGATGAAAAAAAATGCATTTACTATGATTGAAGTCATTATGGTAATTGTGATATTTGGCATAATCTCTACCATAGGAGCCAACATCATATCTAAAATGTATATGAATTATATGCAGTCAAGGACGATAAATTATCTGCAAACTCAAAGCGCTATCACATTAGAACAGATATCAAAACGGCTTCAATACCGCATAAAGGATTCTATAGTAGCAAGAAATAGAGGCACAAACGATATTTTGTATTTGGGAAACTCCGGAGTTGATGAGTCTTATGATGTTATTGAATGGATAGGTTATAGCAATGAAGCTATGCTAACAGGAAGAACTCCCGGATGGAGCGGTTTTATAGATATTGATGATGCAAATACAAATAGACCTTATCTCGCTACTCCCGGAAGTAACCTAAAGAAAGCAGAAATTATAATGAATGCGTTAAGTAACGGCAAAGTTAATTTGAGCGCAGGCAAAGAAGCTGCCCTTATCTTTAAAGGTGCACGAAGCAATAATCAAAGTCGTGATTACGGATGGGATGGGAACGGAGGCAATGTAAACTATATGCTAAAAGTAGTTAGAGAAAATGATCAAACTTTTAAGATAGCAAGCACTCTTCCTGTAGATGAAATTACGATATATGAGCAATACTATCTTGCTCACTCAGCTTATGCTATAGTCCCTGAAGGAGATGCTACAAACTTCAATCTTAACCTGCATTATAACTATAAGCCTTGGCTTGGAGAAGAATATAATGATGGAAATACAAATAAAGTACTGCTTGCAACGCATGTAAATTTATTTAGAATAAGACAGGTTGGAAATACTATCCGTTTAAAACTATGTTTGCATGACGATCGATCAAGCGGATTTGATAATCGTATAGTAGCCTGCAAAGAAGAGGTAGTTTTATGAGAAAAGCATTTGGTTTGATAACCGCAATCATGTTTATAGTTTTAGTTGCAACCATAGGTGCTTTAGCGCTCTCATTTTCTACACAAGCAAATAAGCAAACATCTGATATTTATTTGAAAACTCAAGCAGAATTACTCTCTTACAGCGCAACCGAATATGCGCTTTTTGCTATATCGGCACACAATATAAACGATAATAACAACTGCATAAATTCTATCAGGGTCAATGAGGGACGCTTTATAATCGATATAACTCTTCAATATATCGGAGATAATTTTCCGGCTAATTGCAAGATGCTGGATGGAGCAAATAATATCAAAACTGCAAATTCTAATGCGACTGTTTTAATGGATACTATAGTATCGTATCCTGCAACCGAATTTAATGAACCCATTCGTATTCATAGAAGAACACTTCAAAAACCTTAAAAATTTATCTGCTTAAGTGTGTATGTGTTATAATTTACAAAATTTTTTTCAAGAGGTGAATAGATGAATCTAAGTATAACAGGTAAACAATTAGAGCTTACTAATCCCATAAAAGAGTACATAGAAGAAGCAGCCGAATCTCTTAGCAAATACAATCTGGATATTATATCCGTAAAGGTTATCGTTGCCGCAGATGAAAAAAATGCGAAAAGAGGTTTTAATGTTGACTTTATTATAAATTTAGCCAAAAAAGAGACTATAGTTATCAAACAAAAAGACAAAGATTTATATGCTGCTGTAGATTTGGCAGTAGAGAGAGCTAAAAAAGTTTTGCGCCGTACTCACGATAAGATAACAACCGGCAAAAAAAGTATTGATGAAAACGAGAAAGCAGAAAATATAGTTTTAGATGCAGATGAAATCGTCCCTATGGAGTTAGAACTTTATAAGCCGCTTGAGATAGAAGAGGCTTTACAAAAATTAAAAGACAGTGGCATGCAGTTTTACGTTTTCAATGATTTGGATGCTAAAATGCGGGTAATTTACAAAAGAAGTGATAATAAATTCGGTCTTTATTAATATATAATTTTCACATATGCAAGTTCAAATAATTGCATATGTGAAGTCTCTTTTCTTTTATTCAACTTTTAAAATTAGATGGTTTTTATTTTTTTCAATTTCATAAATTTCGCATGTAGCCATAAAGAAAAAAGTATTATGGCTGTTCCTATGCCAAGGCTTACGTAGTTTTCTATTTTTCCCCAAAATATGATATTTACAAAAAGACCTGCAGGGATAAGTGCATTGTTCATTATGCCAAGCACTCCCGCATCAACCATGGTAGCACCTTTATTCCACATAAAATATCCTATTCCGGAAGCTACGACTCCAAGCCAGACTAAAATTCCCCACTGAAGTGTTGATGGTGTCATCTTTTCAAAATTACCTAAAAGTAAAATTGCAACGGTGGTTATCGCCAAAGCTCCGAAGTGAAAATAACCGAAAATCTCTTTTTGGTCAAAAGTTTTATATTTTTCAATCAGATATTTATAAGCGCTTTGACCTGCTGCAAAACAGATATTAGCTGCTTGTATAAGAAGAAATCCTATCAAAAATCCACTGTTGACATTTTCGTATCTTATGATGTAAGCTCCCAAAACAGCGACAAATGCACTTACTAAATATAAAGCATTAAATTGTTTGTGAAAAACATCATAAATGAGTGTTACGTAAAATGGTGTGAATATCGTAAAGAGCAGGACTTCTGGTACAGTTAGAAAATGATATGCATGGTAGAGGCAAAGGTACATTATTCCTATTTGTACAGAACCTATCGCAAGCAAAGATAGTTTGAGTTTTTTTGGAACGCCTCTAAATTTTGTAAACGGAATAAATATGAGTGAGGCAAAAAATACTCTTATGAATACCAAAAAATAACTATCAAGATTTCCTAAATATACACCAATAAAACTAAAAGAAAATGCCCAAAGAACCGTAATAACTATAAGATAAATCAAAGTTACAACCTTTTTTTGGAATATTAAAGCCTAAATCTTAGCGAACTAAAACTTAAATTTTATTTTTTTATAACTCTTTGTCAATTTTGTATGATATGGGAACAGTAAATGTCATATCACGCGGAAGTTTAGGAAACTCTTTCGAAGCTTTTTGTACAGATTTTATCGTATGAGAGTCAAGTATCCCATAGCCTGAACTGTTAGCGATTTCAACCAATATAAGATTTCCGTTTTTGTCTATTTTGAGTTTTATGGTTACTAAACCCTCCATATTCATTCGCTTTGCTTTTGACGGATAACCTTTATGCTTTTCTATCGCAGCTACAATCAAGAACTTATATGATTCATCTTCAACAAGCGAAGCAGCGCTTGTAATTTGCACCTCTTGTATAATCTCCTCTTGAACCTCTTCGCTCTCTTTTGTTTCTTCGACCTGCTCTTCGATCTGCTCTTCAATTACCTCTTGCGGTATTGGGACTTTAACGATTTCAGGTTTAGGTTTTGGTTTAGGCTTTGGTTTGGGTTTAGGCTTTGGCTCTGGCTTGACCTCTACAATTTCCTCTTTTTTGGGTTCTGGGGCAAACATATTTAAAGACAACCTAAGAGGCTCTTTGACCGCATTTTTTATACCTTCTTTTTGCGTATCATAATAAAAATAAAGCATTACAACACTCATATGCAATATGCAAGAGAGGGTAAAACCTGTTAAAAATCCGAATCTATTTTTATTTTTCATGTTTTGTTACTATTTGGACATTTTCATGTCCTTTGACTTTTAACATGTCTATTATGTCTATAAAACGTCCGAAATTGCTCATTTTATCTCCTAAAATGATTATTTCATCAGAATTTTTAAGTTGCATCACCATGTCTCTTAGAGTATCAATAGTTACTTCAGCATCTTTAACATAAATCTTATCTTCAGAATCTATAACTATTTCCAGGGCTTCTAACCTATCTTGCTGTTGTATTGCTGAAGTAGCGCTTGGCAAGTCTACCTTTATCTTTCCTTGTGCTATGAATGTGGAAATAGTAAGAACTATAGCAAGCAATACCAACATGACATCTATAAAGGGCACTACGTTCATTCCCTCAGGTCGTTTAAGACGCATTTTTATTAGCCTTAAATTTTGCTATGCCTACATCTACCTTTCGAAGACAAGCTGTGTATACCATCAATGTAGGAATTGCCACAAGAAGTCCTGCCGCAGTAGCTTTAAGTGCTAACGAAAGACCGACCAAGATAGTATTGGTATCGATTCCTCCTCCGATTCCCATGTCGTAAAATGTTACCATTACTCCGACAACAGTGCCAAGTAGTCCGACATATGGTGCATTTGAGCCTATTATTGACAATACTGTGAGATTTTTTGTCAAATCATTTTCTAACTCGTTCACATCTTTGTAGTCGTCTGGCTTACATCTTGTGTAAAAAATAAATCTTTCTATGGCATAAGCTAACGATAGTATGCTCATTAACCCTAAGATACCAAATATAGCAAAATCCATGTAATTTTTTATATATTCCACTTAAAACCTCTTTCAAAAAAATATTTTGAAATATTAGCAAAAGAAAACTTAATAATAGTTATCATTATTGTGCATTTTTGTATTTTTAAATGTTATTTTATGTTTTTTTCAATCGACTGTTTTTACGTAAAGTAAAGACAAATGTTAATAAAATTTTAGCTAAAACAAAGTATAATTTTTCCCGTTTTTTAAAGGTATAATTTATGCTTAAAATTGTTTGGCAAGCAATATTAGAATCAAAAAGTATAGTTCTTGCTTCCCATGTAAATCCCGATTGTGATACGCTTGGCTGTGCATTGGCTATGTTTGATGTTTTGCGAAATATCGGCAAAGAGGCATATTTGTTTAATGCAACCGAAAAGCTTCCGAACAAATTGCGATTTTTACCGAATTTTGAGCATATTTCATCTCAATTGCCAAACAATTTTGATACGCTTATATTGTTTGATTGTGCAAAATTTGAACGGGTAAATTTAAATAAAAGTACATTGAAACAAAAAATTATCAATATAGATCACCATTTGACAAATTCAAATTTCGGCGATATAAATCTCGTATCAGCTGAATTTTCAAGTGCTTGTATGGTGGTTTTTGAAATGTTAAAAGCAAATAGTATCAAGATATCTTCTAAAGCTGCTACTTGTCTTTATGCCGGAAATATTGATGATACCGGATTTTTCGCATATGGAAATATAAATTCAAAAACTTTTATGAATTCGGCAGAATTGATAGAATTTGGCGCAGATCCTGTCTATATTTCAAAACAGTTGAAGCAAAGTGTTCCGCTTGCAAGATTTAGATTAAAAGAACATGTAATGCAAACTGTTGATTTACTTAAAAATGGTAGAGTAGGGCTTGTTGTTATCATGCAAAATGATTTAAAACGCAGCGGAGCCAAAAGAGAAGATACTGAAGATATTATAAATATCATCAGAGATCTTGTAAGCGTCGAGCTTGGCATTATGATATTAGAAGAAGAAGACGGCAGTTTTAAAATTTCTTTAAGAAGCAAAAATTTTCTTGATGTGTCAAAAATAGCTTTGAAGTTTGGCGGCGGCGGACATTTTGGAGCCGCAGGATTTGAGAGTAAGATTACAAATACACACACCATAATCTCAATGGTATTAAATGAGTTTGATGAAGGAATAATGGAGTATGAAGAAAAAAGCAAGTAAAAACCGCAGTATTATTTTGGCGTTGATTTTAATCATTATCGTCGCTATGGCATTTGTTTATAATTCTACGGTATTTGAACGTAACACGCCTGAAATTGTGCTTGAAGAACAGATCTATTGGAATCTCAAAAATCCTATACAAGCACAAATTAAAGACGACAGCGGCATAAAGCGTGTTTTGATACAAATAGGCGATAGCGAGAACAACATAACTTTAGTAAACAATAAATACAGCGGTAATGATAAAGAGGTTGATTTTAATATAACATTTCCAAAAACGGGATTTTTTAGCAAAAAAAATCAGTATTACTTGACTTTTGAAGCTGTAGATAAAAGTTTATGGAATTTTTTCATGGGAAACAAAGCCCAAAAAACATATTCTATAGTTGTAGATACAAAACAGCCTAATGTCTATACAGTAGCAAATTCTTATAAAGTTACCAAAGGCGGAAGCGGAGTTGTTATATTTAGAGCTGATGATGAAAATTTAAAAGATGTTTATGTGCAGACAAATTATGGGAAACAGTTTAAAGCTGTTCCATTCAATAAAAAAGGATACTATATAACTTTTGTTGCATGGCCTGTTAATCAGAAAAATTTTTCAGCTGAAATAGTTGCTGTTGATTTGGCAGGAAATATTGCTAAAAGCAGAATCAAATACTTTTTGCAAGATAAAAATTATAGAATTTCTAAAATACCACTTAGTGATAATTTTTTAAATAACTCTGTCTATCCGCTTGCGGAGGAGTTTGACTATGAAAATACAATGGAACTTTCAGCGCTTGAGAGATTTGTTTTTATAAATGAAAAAATTAGAAATCAAAGTATATCTGCCATACAAGAGGTTACTACTGTAGTAAATTATGATAAACAGTTTAAGATAAAGCCGTTTTTTCCATTGAAAAACGGTGCGGTTGTTGCAGGATACGGTGATTTTAGAGTGTATGAATATAACAAAGACAAAGTGAGTCAATCTTATCATTTGGGGCTTGACATGGCAAGCACAGCTGAAGCAGAAATAGTTTTAAGCAATTCCGGGACTGTTGCATTTGCGGCTCAAAATGGAATATACGGCAATATGGTTTTAATAGATCATGGTCTTGGTATATATTCGCTTTACGCACACTGCTCTGAACTTTCTGTAAATAAAGGAGATGAGATTGTGAATGGTCAAGTGATAGGCAGAACCGGAAAGACAGGTTTTGTATTTGGAGATCATTTGCATTTTGGCATAGTAGTTCAAGGTATTGAAGTAAGACCGGAAGAGTGGTTGGATGAGAAGTGGTTGAAAGAAAATATATTTGATTTAGTGGATAATGCAAATAAAATTATCAATAATGCTCGGTGAGTAAAGTAAAAATATACTTTAAAAAAATAAAAAATTATGCTTTTTGAGATAAAATGTGGTATAAATACAAATTAGTTTTAAAAAATAGCCTGAAAGGGAAAAAGTCTTGAGGCAAAAGACGATACAACGTTGTGTAGAAGGTATAGGTATAGGATTGCACAAAGGCGAGCCTATACGTATTGTATTGGAACCAATGGAAGCAGATAGTGGTATAATATTTTACCGTCAAGATATAGGAATGAGCGTAAAAGCGCATCCTTCAAATGTTATAAATACTCAAATGGCAACAGTGATAGGTATAAGTGATAAAGAGAGTATTTCAACTATAGAACATCTGCTTTCTGCTGTTAATTCTTATGGTATAGATAATCTTCGTATTATTATAAACGGCGGTGAGATTCCTGTTATGGATGGAAGTAGTGCAAGTTTTTGCATGATGCTTGATGAAGCAGGCATAAGAACGCTTGAAGAGAATAAAAAGATAATTGTTATAAAAAAAGAGGTAGAGGTAAGAGATGGCAATAAATTTTCAAAAGTAACACCATCAAATGAACCTACTTATCACTTTATAATAGACTTTGAGCACCCTGCTATCGGAAGACAAGAGTATACATATGAATTTGGCAAGAAAAATTTTTTAAATGATATCGCAAGGGCTAGAACATTTGGTTTTTTAAAAGAGGCTCAAATACTAAGAAGTATGGGACTTGGACTTGGTGGTTCACTTGATAATACTATAATTTTAGATGAGAAAAAAATATTAAATCCAGAAGGCTTGAGATTTCAAAATGAGTTTGTAAGACATAAAATCCTTGATGCGATAGGCGATTTGTGTCTGCTTGGCATGCCTATGCTTGGCAATTACGATTCATTTGCGGGAAGCCATAAGTTAAACCACATGCTTACAAAAGAGATATTAAAAGATCCGCAAAATTATGAAGTTAAAACACTTGCAAGTTCATTAGTACATGCAAAGGCATTTGCATAAGAACAAAAGTAAGCGTGCTCATTGTAGCACTTTCATCTCCATTGCTTGTGGGCGTTTATGAAAATGACAAATTGATTGATAGCTTTAAAAGCGATGAGATGGTATCGGATTCATTGCCTAAGATTTTCAAAAAAATTTTGCAGCAATTTACATTAAAAGAGCTTTTTTATGCCAGAGGACCGGGTAGTTTCATGGCTATAAAAGTAACTTTTGTATATTTGAGAAGTTTACAAATAGCATTAAATGTACCGCTTTTTGCATGTGATGGTTTTGTTTTTAATGAAAATTCTCCAATCAAAGCTCTTGGCAATCAATGGTTTTTTAAAGAAAAAGGTGATATCGTACTAAAAAAGAATAGTGCAAACAAAACAGAACCGTTTAAGCTCCCAAATGTTTTGGATAAAAAAAAATTTAGTAAAATCAATGAGCCTTTATATGTTTTATCGGCGATTTGAAAAAGGTTAAAAGTGAAGATAAGAGTTCCTGCGTCCAGTGCAAATTTAGGACCTGGTTTTGATTCTTTGGGACTTGCTCTTGGTTTATACAATGAAACTGTTATAGAGCATTCAAATTATCTGTCCATATCTGTAAAAGGTGAGGGAAGCGACAAGCCTCATATTAGAAAAAACAATACTTTTGTTAATATTTTTTATGATACTTATAAAGAACTGACAGGCAAAAGGGATAATTTTCGCTTTGCTTTTAATAATGCTATTCCGTTTTCGCGCGGACTTGGCAGCTCTTCTTCTGTGATAGTCGGGGCTATAGCGTCAGCTTATTATATGGCAGGTTATAGCATAGATAAAGAGCAAATTTTAAACAATGCTTTAAAAATAGAATCGCATCCTGATAATATAACACCGTCTGTTTATGGTGGATTTATTGCTTGTGTTGTAGACAACGGAAAAGTCATTACGATAAAAAAAGAGCTTCCAAATGAGATTCGTGCTGTCGTAGTTGTGCCTAATGTTGCGATATCTACGGAATTTGCAAGAGGACTTTTGCCAAAACAGTATAAGATATCTGATGTGGTTTTTAATATTTCTCATGCCGCTTTGATGAGTGCAGCTTTTATGAGTGAAAATTGGGAAATATTAAAAACAGCAGCATCTGATAGGTTGCATGAAGATATAAGAATGAGCAAACTTCCAAAGTTGTTTGACGTAAGGCGTACAGCACTTGAAAATGGGGCTTTGATGAGTACATTATCAGGCAGCGGTTCAAGTTTTTTAAATCTTACTTATAAAAAACACGTAAAAAAACTTTTAAGTGTATTACAAGCCCAGTTTAACGAGTTTAAAGTTGTAGAACTTGAACTTGATAATGAGGGGTTTGTTATTACTCAAAGTTAACGAAAAAAAATTCTGGTATAATATATGAGAGAAAAAAATATTCCCGTGCGCATGTGCATAGTTTGCAAAAGTCGTTTGACAAAAGAGTCTCTTCACAGATTTCAAATTAAAGACGGCATTTTGAAGATGTTTGAAAAAAGCGGGAGAAGTTTTTATATTTGTGAAGCATGCTTAAATAAAAATCAGCATAAGATTATAAAAACAATCAATAAAAAATACAACCTAACTTTGTCGTGTAAAAGCGATGAAAATTTTAAGGAGACAATATCTGATGGTTGAAAAGGTAAAGATTACAGACATAGCAGGCGAGCTTGGCTTTAGCAGTAAAGATGTTATAGAAAAGGCTTTATTATTAAAATTTGATGTTAAAAATCAATCCAGCACTTTGAGTATTGAAGAGGCTGAAAGGCTTGTGAATTTTATTTTAACCGGAGTGGATAATAATCCACAAAAAAAAGAGAATAAACAAGACAAAAAAGAGCTTAAAGAGCATAAACCACAGCCAAAGCAGGAAAAACCGAAAAAACAAGAGATACACGAAAAGCCTAAAGTTCAAAAAGTCGAGCATAAAAAACGTCAAGAAGAACCCAAAAAAGAGCATATAAAAACTCAACAAACCATTCAGCCTAAAAAAGAAGATATACAACCGCAGCAAAAACAAGCACCTCAGCCTCCTGTTCGCGAATCATTGGCAGAAGTTAGTTTAAAGCAAAGAAGAGGACTTGTATTTGTCAAGAAGAAAAAAGATGAGATTGCAGAGCAGGCTATTAATAAACAAAAGAGCGAACCTGTTGTTGCTGCTCCAAAGGCTGTGCCGTCTTTAGAATCTATGTTTGTTAATATGGCGGCAAATATGCAGCAGTTGAGCGAGACTCGTGCCAAAAAGAAAAAACCCAAAAAGGTAATTGCAACAAAAAAAGATGAAAGTTCAAAAATAGATTTGCTTTTAGATAGAAGCTTGAGCGAAAGCAGTTACGATATCGAAGAGGATATGGTTGTATTGCCTGATTTTACTATAAAGCTTGAAAAACGTGATGATGAGCAAAAAGCTCAGATTACAGCTCAAGTTAAGACGATAAAACACAATCCGTTCTTAGATCAAGGTATTCAGCGAAAAAGCTTTAAAAAACACAAAAGAAGAGTTGAAGAAAAAATTGCACCGGAAGTTAAAGCTGTCCAAATACCGGAAGAAGTTAGGGTTTATGAGTTTGCACAAAAGATGAACAAACAGCCTTCAGAAATCATAAAAATACTATTTGGTCTTGGTGTTATGGTGACCAAAAATGACTTTTTAGATAAAGACGCTATAGAGATTTTGGCTGATGAGTTTGGCATAGAGGTAAACGTTGTAAATGAACAAGAAGAGTTTGACTATGTAAAAGCTTATGATGAAGAAAATAGCAAAAATTTAGAAAGCCGTGTGCCAGTAATTACTATAATGGGACATGTAGATCACGGCAAAACTTCACTTTTGGATTATATCAGAAACTCAAGCGTAGCAAGCGCGGAAGCTGGTGGAATAACACAGCACGTTGGCGCTTATATGATAGAAAAAAATGGCAGGAAAATTACATTTATAGACACTCCCGGTCACGAAGCGTTTACTGAGATGAGAGCAAGGGGAGCGCAAGTAACAGATATAGTAGTTATAGTAGTAGCAGCAGATGATGGTGTGAAGCCGCAGACTTTAGAGGCTATTTCGCATGCAAAAGCTGCAAAAGTTCCTATGATTATTGCTATGAATAAGATAGATAAACCAACTGCAAATCCAGATCAAGCCAAAAGCCAATTGGCAGATGTTGGTGTCTTGCCTATAGATTGGGGTGGAGAGTATGAATTTGTAAATGTATCTGCAAAAACCGGAGAGGGCATAGAGCATCTTTTGGATGTCATTTTACTTCAATCAGAGATTATGGAACTCAAAGCAGACGCCGAAAGAGATGCTAAAGCTACGGTTATAGAGGGTTCTATGGAAAAAGGCAGAGGTCCTGTTGCTACGGTAATTGTGAGAAATGGAACACTAAGGGTTGGAAATACAGTTGTAGCAGGTGTAGCATACGGCAAAGTAAGAGCATTACTAAATGCATCGGGGCAAAATATAGAAGCTATTCATCCTGGAGAACCAGGCGTCATAGTAGGACTTAGTGAAGTTCCTTTGGCAGGAGAAACAGTCGTTAAAGTAAGCAACGATAAAATTGCCAAAGAGTATGCAAATAAAAGAGCTGAATATTTGCGCCAAAAAGAGTTATCAAGGTCTACCAAAGTTACGATAGATGAACTTGGAGCTATGATAGCAGAGGGTGAATTAAAAGCATTACCTGTCATCGTAAAAGCTGATGTTGGCGGCAGTCTTGAGGCTATAAAGAGCAGTTTGGAGAAACTTCGCAACGAAGAGACAAAAATCAATGTTATCCACAGCGGTATCGGCGGCATCAGTGAAAGCGATATAACACTTGCGTCTGCTAGCGCAAACAGCGTGATTTTAGGCTTTAATGTACGTCCTACAGGCGTTGTGAAAGAAAGAGCAAAAGCACTTGGCGTAGAGATAAAAACATACAATGTTATATATAACTTGATAGATGATGTAAAAGGACTTTTGAGCGGGCTAATGTCTCCTGTCATAAGAGAGGAAAACTTAGGACAAGCACAAGTTAAAGAGGTATTTGTAGTGCCTAAAATTGGAGCGATAGCAGGCTGTATAGTAACAGACGGTTTTATCAACAGAGGTGCTAAAGTCAGAGTTATACGAGATGGAGTTGTAATTTTCGAAGGAACCATTTCATCTTTGAAACGTTTTAAAGATGATGCAAGAGAGGTTGCAAAAGGTTTCGAGTGCGGTATAGGCATAGATAATTATAATGATGTTAAAGTTGGAGATTTTATAGAGAGCTTTAAGCATGTAGAGGAGCAGGCTGTTTTATGAAACAACAAGATGTTAAGCGAAAAAGAGTTGAAAGTATACTAAAAGAGCTTATTCCACAGGCTTTATCAGAACTTGATGATGAACAACTTGTGGGGCTTTGTGTGACTGATGTAGTATGTCACAAAGGGCATCATGATGCTGAAGTTTATCTTGATAAAACACTTCTTAGTGAAAGTGAGATATCGCAGATATACACAAAGCTAAATAAAGTCAAAAGGTATATTCAAAACTATTGTGCCAATGAAGAGGGTTGGTTTCGTGCACCAAATCTTGCATTTCATTTTGACAATCTTCTTGAGCAGCAAAACCATATGGATAAATTATTTGAAAAGATAGAAAAAGGCTTAAAAGAGCATGAATGAAAATATAGAAAAGCTCATCGAAAGCTGCGGTGTTAAACTTTATGACATGGAAAGCGTTACAGAAAACGGACATAAGATTTTCCGTGTTTATATAACTTCGAAAGATGGTATAGATCTAGAAAAATGTGAAAAAATTAGCAAGATACTATCTCCTATTTTTGATTTAAATCCGCCTGTTAGCGGACATTACTATTTTGAAGTAAGTTCGCCCGGAATAGAACGAAACTTAAAGTTGCCAAAACATTTTAAGGCTTCCATTGGAGAAAAAGTAAAAATAAAATTGGATAATGAAGAAAGTATAAAAGGCACAATACAAGATGCAGATGATGATGGTGTCGAGGTAGGTGAGGACAACAATTTACAAAAAATCTTATACGAAAATATCAAAAAGGCAAGAACCTATTTTGAATGGTAGATGAATTTTATATATCGTTAGCTATAAATGAAGCTTGGAAATATCAAGGTTTAACATACCCAAATCCAGCAGTGGGTTGTGTCATTACAGATAAAAACGGAGCTATTTTATCGATAAGTGCTCATAAAAAAGCAGGTTTTGCTCACGCAGAACTTGAAGGTGTGAAAGAAGCTTTGGCAAAGCTCAATCCACTTTTAACTTTTCCGCAAAACCCAAATGAATTACATGCTTTTATATTGCAAAATCATCAAAATTTACTAAAAGATTCAACATTTTATGTCACTCTTGAGCCTTGTTCTCATCAAGGTTTAACACCATCTTGTGCTGATTTATTATGTGCTTTACATGTTAGAAGAGTTGTTATAGGCACTAAAGATGATACCGAAAGAGCCGGTGGCGGGAGCGAAAAACTAAAAAAAGCAGGCATTGAAGTTGTAATCGGGATTTGCAGACAAGAGTGCGAAGAGTTACTGGAACCTTTTTTGTTGTGGCAAAAAGGAAGATTTTCATTTTTTAAACTTGCCATGAGGTTAGATGGAACTTATGATGACGGTATCATAACATCTGCTGATTCAAGAGAATTTACTCATAAGTTAAGAGATGCTTGTGATTTGATAGTTATAGGCGGGGAGACTCTTCGTATTGACAAGCCGGTACTTGATTCAAGACTTATAAACGGAAAATCTCCCGATGTGCTTATCTGCACAAAAAAAGAAATAGATAAAAACGCACCGCTTTTTAACATTAAAAACAGAAAAGTTATAGTTCAAAACAGCCTTGATTTTCCAAAAGAGTATAAAAATATCATGATAGAGGGTGGAAGCACTCTTTTACAGGTTTTTAAGGATAGAGTTGATTGGTTTTTAATTTTTCATAGTAATTTTTTTTCAAATAAAGGCAAACAAAATATAAACTTTGATTTAAATTTAAAGCTTATTCATAATTCATATATTAAAAATGATAGATTTGCTTGGTATAAAAAATATACACTGCAATAGCTGTAATATATTAATACGTTATAAATTAAAGTTGTTTCTTTTTATTAATATAATGTTTTAAGCTTTTATCTGTTATCCTATCTATAGTATTTTACTTGAATGTATAAAATAGGCTTTGATTATGAAAAGTATGTTTTTAAAACGTGTAATGATTATGTTTTTTTTATCAAGTTGTTTTGTATTTTCTCAAGATAGTTCTATTGCAAAAGGTGAAGCGGTTTATAAAAAAAGATGCTTTGGCTGTCATGGTGCAGCAGGCGACATAAAAGCTTTTGGTATAAGCAGAAAATTGACAGAGCTTAGTTCCGAAGAGATAATGGAAAGATTAAAAACACTCTCTGATAAAAAAATGCAAGGTATAGGCGGTGCATCCGAAACTATGCATAAACAAATTGCAGCTGTAAATAAAGAGGAGTACGAAGCTGTATCTGCTTATATTATTTCTGTATTTGCAAAAAAAGATAATACTACTACTAAATAAAATACTTTGCGAAATTAGTAAAAAATAATAGATATAATATGCGTGAAGTTTAATTATCCACTTTTCTTGAAGCGTTGCACAATTTTTTTAAAGGATTATTTTTGGATATCGATAATAGACAAGTTAAAATCGTAAAAATGTTTGATGATATAGCTCCTACATATGACAAAGCAAATAGAGTTTTGAGTATGGGTATAGATATATCTTGGCGCAAAAAAGCATGCGATATCGCTTTTGACAAACTTGGTCAACGAGAGATAAGTATGATAGTAGATGTTGCTTGTGGCACAGGCGATATGATGGGATTTTGGCAAAAACGTTCATCTAAAAAAAATATCAAAATCAATAAAATTTTAGGTGTTGACCCATCAGCTCACATGCTAAACGCTGCTAAGAAGAAATTTGTTAATTTTGTTTTTATCAAAGCAGGCGCTGATGATATTCCGCTTTTAAATGAGTGTGCAGACATAATCAGCATAAGTTACGGCATACGAAATGTATTAAAACGTAAAGAGGCTTTCAAAGAATTTGCCAGAATTGTAAAAAAGGGCGGTCTTGTAGTTATTTTAGAATTTACCAAAGATGATAAAAATGGATTTTTACATAAAATAAAACAGTTTTATTTAAATAAAGTTTTACCTTTTATCGGAGGAATTATCTCAAAAAATTATGAAGCCTATAAATATTTGCCCTCATCAATAGATGGATTTTTAACCTCATCTATGCTGCAAAAAGAGCTTTTGGAAGCAGGATTTGAACCTTGTTATGCTAAAAGCTTTTCAATGGACATCTCTACTCTAATAATCGCTAAAAAATGCTAAAACCTCAAAGTGTAGCCGAGCTAAATCGTCAGGTGCAAGCTCTTTTGGAGAGTACCTTTTTGCATGTAAAAGTGCAGGGCGAGGTTTCACGTCCCACTTATCATGCGGCAGGACATATATACTTTACGTTAAAAGATGCCGAATCATCAATTTCTTGTGTCATGTTTAAAGGCAACACCAAAGGGTTAAAATTTCAACTTGAAGATGGAATGAGTATAGTTATAAACGGAAGTATTAGTGTTTATGCTCCAAGAGGCTCTTATCAAATAAATTGTGTTTATATAGAGCCATCGGGCGAAGGCGCTTTGGCAAAAGCTTATGAGCAGTTAAAAACAAAGCTTGAACAAAAAGGTTATTTTGAAAATAAAAAAAAGCTGCCAAAATTTCCTTCACGTATTGGTGTTGTAACTTCACAAACCGGCGCTGCGTGGCATGACATGCTGCAAGTTGCAAATAAAAGATGGCCTATAGCAAAATTGATATTGGTACCAGCTTTAGTGCAAGGTGAGGGTGCGGCAAAATCTATAGCATTGTCTATTGCAAAAGCCGACTTGCTTGATTGTGACATTATAGTAGTAGGGCGCGGCGGCGGAAGTATAGAGGATTTGTGGGCGTTTAATGAAGAGATTGTAGCGCAAGCTATATTTGATGCCAAAACTCCAATAGTTTCAGCTGTGGGGCATGAGATAGATTATGTCATCAGCGATTTTACGGCAGACTTGAGAGCGCCTACCCCATCGGCTGCTATGGAGCTTATATTGCCCGAGCAAAATGAACTTAGGCAGACAATCGATTTTCAAATCACACGATTCGAAAGCGTGGCAAAAAGGATACTTTCGCAAAAAACGGAATATTTAAATTATTTGCAGGAGATTTACAAAAAAAACTCATTTGAAAGCAGATTTAAGATTAGAACAGTTCATCTTGAAATTACCCAAAATTCCTTTAAAAATGCCATTCAAAACAAACTTTTGCAAAAAACTCAAATTTCAAAAGAGATATTTGCCGTGTTTGATACAAAAGTCTCTGCTGTGATAAATCTAAAAGAAAATCTTTTGAGGAGTTTTCAAAATACATATGCATTAAAAGAACCTTCCAAAGAAAGCAAGGAAGGATTTGCACAAGTGGTTAAAAATTCCAAAAAGACAGCTTTGGAAGAGATAAATGAGGGTGATGATTTTGAGCTGCAGACTCCAAAGATTAAGATAGGCGTTAAAGCGTTAAAAAAGATAAAACTCTAAATACTTTTTCGCTTTTCATTGCATGTATTTACATATAGGTTTTTCTAACCCACATATAGTATACTCCTGCTATTAAAAGTATTACTCCTAACATCAATGTTATACACCAAAGCGTCAAACCGTATCTATACAAAAACCCTATCAAAAATGATGTAAAAGCGCTTATGCCCATAATACACATATCGTTATAAGCTATAATTCTGCCATAATAGGCTTTATCTGTGGATTGCTGCAGCAATGTATATGTGTAAGACCAAATAGATGAGGAGAAAAAACCTGTAAGCAAAATACCTATCAGAGAAAGATAAAAATTAGACTGCAAAATACCCCAAATGATTATTCCTGCTCCTTGAGCAAAAAATATCAAATGAAAAGTTTTTATGTTTATATATTTACTCAAAACAGCGCTTCCTACAGTTAAAGACAAGGCTCGTAAAGAGTTTATGGAGCCTATTACAATCGGCGGAGCTAAAAAAGCATAATATATTTTATCCGCAAGAAGCGCTACTAAAGCATCATATGCGGTAAATCCCATGATGGCATGCAAAAATATTATATGCATGATTTTTGGATTTTTCTTAAGATATAAAAAACCATCTTTTAGCATAAAAAGAGTATCTTGTCTCTTTTCTTGAGATATAGATGGTATTTTTATGCCGATTATAAGTAAAAAACCTGCACAATAAAGCAAAGCATCTGTTATAAAAGCGCTTGTTACACCGAACATGTAAACATAAAATCCGGCTATTCCCATACCTGCTGTGTATGAGATAGACCAGATGATGGAGTGAATCTCATTTGCCAACTTCAAATCATTTGGTTTTAGTATTTTTGGCAGTAAACTCATTTCTGTCTGAAAATATGCACTTCCTACTCCCATTCTTACAAATACCAATGCAAGAAGCAGCCAAATAAGCTCAAGAGAATCTATCATTAAAAGCATGCAAACTGTAACTATTTCGATGGTAATCAGTGTAATCATCAAAGGTTTTGTCGGAAGCTTATCTATTAAAACACCAGTAAATGGCGCTAAAATCATAGATGGTATAAATGTAAAAACTGCTGCAGCCGATATCGTCCAAATCGGTGCATGTAGCTCTATCAAAAGCGAATATATAGCCATATGTGAAAACCAAGCCCCAAAATAACATATAAGCTGTATGGTAGAAAGACGTAAAAGAGTTTTATTGCTTATTAAAAGTTTTAAATATATTTTCATGTTATACCTTTTGGATTTGATTGTATCTAAAAAGAGCGAATCTAATTTTAATGAATAAGATTAAAATTTTTCCTTAGCATCTTTTTCATATTTTGCGCTAAAACCAGATAACCATCTTTATTTGGGTGTATTTGATCTGATTTTAAAGATGAGGTTTTCAGGATTGTTTTTAACGTTTCATCATCATATATCAAGTCATATTGATTTGCCAATTCATCGTAAAATGAAGCTGTATCTATGATGCCAAAACCTTTTAGTATTGGTACTCCGACAAGCACCACCTTAGCACCGTTTTCATGGATTAGCTCTATCATTTTTGCCAAATTTTGTTTTGTGATTTGTAAATCCTGCTTTCGCAATATGTCATTTCCGCCGTGACACAGGATAACTATTGATGGTTTGTATTCGGCTAAAACGTCAGGAAGCCTTGATAACCCAAGGCTGCTTATTTCTCCGGAAATACCGCTGTTTATAACTTTCATATTGAGTAATTTTGAAAGCTGCGAGGGATAACTTTCATCTTCTTTTGCGCCATAACCTTGAGTTATGCTGTCTCCAAATGCCAAAATAATGACGTCTTGGTTGATATCTTGTTTATTATTGTTTCTCATGGCAAATAATATCAATAAAATAACGGCGCAAAAAACAAACAGCAACTTTTTCATTTTTTATGTAAATATTTTTGAGAGAACTAACTCAAACATGAGAATTATCAGACTAAAAGCAAGGACAATGCCGGTAATTTTTAAAGTCCTCATAAAACTCCTTTCATTTTTTTGTTATTATATACTTTATATGCTCATTTTTACAATCTAAAAGAATTTTAAAGGTATAATCTGATTTTTAAAAAAATAAAATGCGAAAGAAATATCATGAAAAGAGTTTCAAGGCAAGAGGCGCTTAGGCTTATCAAAGAGGCTTCTTTAGATGAACTTGGGTATTTAGCAACAAAGCGAAAACACGAATTGCATCCTGATAAAATTACAACTTTTGTCGTGGATAGAAATATAAATTATACAAATATATGTTGGGTGAATTGTAAGTTTTGCGCATTTTATCGCCATAAAAAAGATGAAGATTCTTATGTGCTTAGTTTTGAAGAGATAGGTAAAAAAATAGAAGAGTTGGTAGCGATAGGCGGCACACAAATACTTTTTCAAGGCGGTGTTCATCCAAATTTGAAATTAGAGTGGTATGAAGATTTGGTAGAGTGGATAGCCGTACATTATCCCAATGTGACAATTCACGGATTTTCAGCTATAGAGATAGATTATATAGCAAAGGTTTCTAATGTAAGCACAGAAGAGGTTCTAAGACGTTTACATGCAAAGGGTTTGTATTCGATTCCAGGGGCTGGAGCGGAAATTTTAAGTGATAGGGTAAGAGATGTGATAGCTCCCAACAAAATAGATGTTTCAAAATGGATTAAAGTTCATGAAAACGCTCATAAAATCGGTATGAAATCAACTGCTACTATGATGTTTGGCACTGTTGAAAGAAATGAAGATATCATAGAGCATTGGGAGCACATACGTTCTTTACAAGATAGAACAGGGGGTTTTAGAGCTTTTATCATGTGGAGTTTTCAGTCTGAAAATACAGAACTAAAAGCGCAGTTTCCAAATATCAAAAAGCAGTCTGCCAATAGATATTTGCGCCTTTTGGCAGTATCGCGTCTTTTTTTAGATAACTTTCAAAATATTCAAAGCTCTTGGGTAACACAAGGAAGTCACATAGGACAGCTCTCTTTGATGTTTGGAGCAAATGATTTGGGGAGTACAATGATGGAAGAAAATGTTGTAGCGGCAGCCGGTGTTACAAATCGCATGAATCAAGACGAGATGATAACTTTGATTAAGGATATCGGAGAGATACCTGCCAAAAGAGACACAGCATATAATATTTTAGAGGTGTATGCATGATAAGATTGATATTTTGTTTATTGTTATTACAAGGAGTTTTAATGAGTCAAGAGGTGAAAACGGTTAATATCAAAGGCATTGATGTGCCGATAATTTTTGAGGAAGATAAAAATCTGCCCATAGTATCTATGCAGCTTGTCTTTTTAAGTTCTGGGAGCATTGAAAATAAAGAGATGGCAGGACTTGCTTCATTTGCTTCAAAAGTGTTGAGTGAGGGGTATTTGGGGATTAGTTTGGCTGATTTTGCAAAAGCTTTAGAAGAGAGAGCTATAAATTTTAATGTCAACTCAGGAACTGAAACTTTGGTTTTTTCACTCTCATCTTTGAAAGAAGAGTTTGAATTTGGTGCAGGTATGGTCGAGAAAGTGTTAAAAAATCCGAACATATCAAAAGATGTTTTTGATAAGATTTATACGCAAACATTAGGGTCTATTTTAGATGCACAAAGCGATTTTGACTACGTAGCAAACGTCCGTCTTCGCAGTTTGATGTATGAAAACAGCACCTTCGCTCTTCCTGGGTCTGGTACTAAAGAGAGCATAGCAAAAATTGACATTAAAAAAGTTGAGAGTTTTATAAAAAGTCACCTTGATATTGCAAATCTCATCGTAGTTGCAGGGGGAGATATAAGTGAAGAGCAGGTAAAAAAAATACTCAAGAAGCTTTTATCATCTCTTGAAGTCGGCAAAAAAAGAGAACTTCCGTTTTTTAATGTTTCTACTTCACAAAAGAGCGAAACCCAAATCAAACAAAGCGAACAAGCATACGTATATTTTGCTGCGCCGTTTTATCTAAAGACAGATGATAAGGATATTTATAAGGCAAAAGTTGCCGGTTTTATATTGGGAGAGAGTGGCTTTGGCAGCAGACTTATGGAAGAGATAAGAGTAAAAAGAGGGCTAGCATATTCGGCATATTCAAGATTTTCTACTGAAAAGTCAAGCAGCAGCTTTAGCGGATATTTGCAGACAAAAAATGAAAGCAAAGATGAGGCGATAAAGATAGTAAGGGAAATCATAAATGATTTTGTAAAAAATGGCGCTAAGGAAAGCGAGCTTGAGCAGGCAAAGAAATTTTTACTTGGCTCCGAACCTTTGAGGATAGAGACACTTTCACAAAGATTATCGCGCTCTTTTAATGAGTATTATAAAGGCTTGGGACTTGGGTATTCTAAAAATGAGTTAAAAAAGATTGAGAGTTTAACTCTTAAAGAGTTAAATGAGTTTATTTTTGCACATCCTGAAATAAATGAGCTTATATTTTCAATAGTTACAAATGATAATTCCAAAAAATCCAAAAGATAAGATAAACTTTCAAAAACTAAACGTCAACTCTTATATAGAGTTGGCGTTCATAGCTCCTGTGCGCTATGAAAATCTTAATCTTTGCAAATTTCCAAAACCAAATGAGTTAAATGTTGTTGAGATTTATATACAAAAAGCAGAAAAAAATGCCAAATTTTTTAAACTTTATGTTAAAGCTTGGGGTAAGGATATGGAGGTTATCATATTTAATCCCACAAACTTTCACTTTTCAAATTTCAAAGCGCAAAGTAAGCTTTTTGTACAAGTAAGGGTCGAACATACATTTGGCAAACTCCGACTTTTACAGCCAAAAATCATACACGAAGTTGGCAAAATAATACCTGTTTATAAAACTGTTGTTGCACAAAAGAGTGTGATGGGTTTGATGAGTGAGTATTTGAGTGTAAAAAATTTGGAAGATGAAGGATTGCCTACAATATACGCAAAAAACTTGCATGATTTACACAATCCTTTGCAGGCAAATTATGATGACGCTTTAAAAAATACTCTGAAAGCTTTGAAATTTGCAGAGATTTATATATTTTTGAAACGGCTTAATTCTAAAAAACAGCATTTTAAAGCTTCTGCTCTTTTAAAAGGAGATGAACAGGATTTTGTAAAAAATCTGCCGTTTTCTTTGACAAGCGAACAAAAAAAAGCGATAACTGATATAAAAAGTGATTTGTTAAAACAAGTAGCTGCAAGACGCGTGATAATGGGAGATGTTGGAAGCGGTAAAACAGTAGTAATATTTGCTGCTGTTATGATGGCATTTCCAAAACGCGCAGTACTTATGGCTCCTACGACTATTTTGGCAAAGCAGATTTTCAATGAAGCCAAGAGATTGCTGCCATCATATGTGAGAAGTGTTTTGGTTACAAGCGGTGATAAAGACGTTGATTTGGAAAATGCTGATTTTATCATAGGAACGCATGTCTTGCTTTATAGAAAATTACCCAAATGTGATTTGGTGATGATCGATGAACAGCATAGATTTGGCACAGCACAGCGCGATGCTATACATAAACTGGTGAGTGAAAGCAAAGAACATCCGCATTTTTTGCAATTTAGCGCAACTCCGATACCGCGCACGATGAGCCTCATTCACTCTTCGCTTGTAAATTACTCTTTTATAAAACAGACACCATACAAAAAAGATATAGATACTTATATCATAGGCAAAAGTGATTTTGGCAAAATGTTATGGCATGTCGAAAATGAGATGAAAGAGGGTAGGCAGACTATAGTTATATATCCTTTAGTGGAGGAGAGTGAAGCTTATAACTACCAATCCATAGACGAGGGAAGAGCATTTTGGGAGAAAAGATACGAGAATGTGTATATAACGCACGGGAAAGATAAAAACAAAGAGGCGGTACTGGAAGAGTTCAATCAAAAAGGGGCGATTTTGCTGGCTACTACAGTTGTTGAGGTTGGAATATCATTGCCTAAACTCTCTACTATTGTTATCGTAGGAGCAGAATATTTAGGATTAGCAACACTCCATCAGCTGCGCGGCAGAGTCAGTAGAAACGGCTTAAAAGGTTACTGTTATCTTTATACCAATACATTAAAAAATGAGAGACTTTTAGAGTTTGCAAATACAAAAAATGGTTTTGATATAGCTGAGCTTGATTTGAAATACAGACAAAGCGGAGATTTGCTTGATGGTATTTCGCAACACGGCGCACAATTTAAATGGTTTAGTCTCAAAGATGATAAAGCTATCGTATTGGAAGCACAAAAATTAATAATGTGATTTGAAAAATCATAGTACAGTTAAATTCATATATTATTACTTTTATTCTGTTTTTTTGTGGTTATTATTTCCCCTTCACCACCCAAACCCAACAAAAAAGCTTGATATGTATATTTTTTAATACAATTGACGATTATCGCAATACTTTAATATTTACTTCTTTAACACTTTAAATGTTTATATTTTATGACTATATTAAAAAATATAAAATTAATCAAAAATTAATATATATATATACTTACTTGCTGTTTTTAACGCAACTTAAATAAATATCTATAAAGAATACAAATTGAGTAAAATTATAAAATTTTTTAAACATCTCATAATTTTTTTTAGAATAGATCGTTTTAAAAATGCCGGATTTAAAACCAAACATATCTCTTTTGTAAAAATAGGCAGACCAAATCTATTTAATGTATTTACAAGATCGGTAGTCAAATGGAATAAAAGAGTGGATGGCTACAAAGTGCTTTATTTGCCAACGTGGGAAGGGGTTGTCAATGCAAATGATTACTCCTGAGATATTTTTTGAATCATCGAAAAATATGGGATTTGATATTAACAATACATATTTTATTTTAATTAGTGATCATAAAATCGGTAATATTTATACAGATCATTTATCAACATCTGTAAATTAGGTATTAGGCAAAGACAATGCTGTAAGCGAAAATATGACTTGTTTGATTTTGAATAAAACAAGTAGCTTATAAAAAAATGGTCGTAAATGATGAAAAAAATTACTCAAGAAGAGTTTTATCAAAAAAATATATCCAATGCGGTCAGATTGTCTAAAGTAGATGTGCCAATAGTAAATCTTAACAATAATTATCATAATAACTGTTTCGATAAAAATATTTTTATGATATATGCAAAAAATATAAAAATTTATCCGGACTTTTTTGTTGAAATAAGTGATGGAATGTTTGTTGAAGATTTTGGACATAGAGAACAAATTGAAAAAAATATAAAGAAGTGTTTTATAACTCCAGATATCATAAATCAGGAAGTTTTTTTGTGCGGAGGTCATACGAATTATTATCATTGGTTACTTAATTGGATGCCAAGGTTATTTTTGTATGAAATAGCCAAATTATCATGTTCAGTGCTTATAAATAAGAATTTAACTACTTTTCAAAAAGATACATTGAAAACTATTTTTCCAAATTTGAAGTTCAAATTTTTATTTATAAATGAACCGACAATTTTTACCAAAGCATATATACCAAGTTTTATTTTAAATCCACAGCATAGCCCATTTGCTATACAAAAAATCAGATCCAAAGTTTTATTCAATACAAATTATAATTTTTACAATGAATCTTTTAATAAAATTTATATCAGTAGAAAAAATGCGAAATGCAGGCGTATATTAAACGAGGAAGAGTTGATCAATTTTTTAAAAAGCGAAGGCTATGTTGTCATATATCTTGAAAAAATGAGCTTTTTAGAACAGGCAAAAGTGTTTTTTTCTGCAAAAAGGATAGTGTCTCCACATGGAGCTGGATTAGCAAATCTTATATTTATTTCTCCAAAATGTACCATTGTAGAAATACGAAATAATTGTTTTACCAAAGTCTTTTGGAGTTTAGCCTCAATGCTTGATTGTGATCATTACAAAATTTGGGAGGGAAATACAACAGTTGGCGAAAATGCTTCTTTTCTTGAGAAACAAAGAACTGATATATACGTAGATCTGGAAAAGTTTAAGACTGAAAATAAGAATTTTTTATAGAGAATATATAAAGCATGCGAATACTCATACAATGTGGCGACCATTTTGAAAATCAAATCAGAATAAAAACGTTAGTAGAAGAATTATTGTGTTTTGGATATGAGCCATATGTTCTGGTTTATAGCAGCCATTGTGGTAGATTGCTTTTAAATTCAGGAGCGAAAATCATAGCTCTTAACGATTATGTGAGCAAAATTGATATTTCAACTCCATTATTAAACAAAGAGATAGATTACGGAATTAAATATGCAGATATTGTAGAATTTGAACAGTTAAGACGACCCATGATTATGTGGCCTGGACAAATTAAAAAAACATTGTTAAGTGTTAAAAAACACTATACTGCTATAAAAAAAATTATTAAAAAATATAATCCGAAATTTATTTTTATATGGAATGGTTATACTGGATATGTAGCCAATATATTAAGAATTTATGTCAATAGATTTAATATTCCTGCTGCGTACATGGAAAGAGGCATCTTGAAAGATTCATTGTTTGTGGATAATAATGGTGTAAATGGAGCTTCAAGTCTTTCAAATTTATCTCCGGAATATTTTGATATGATTGATTTGAGCAAAGAAGATCATGCATATATTAAAAAAATCTTTTCACCAAAAAAAATAAAAAACATTGAAAATATTAAAAAAATTTTTTTCCCATTGCAAGTTCAATACGATACAAATATAGTAATGTATTCACAATTTTCAAGTATGAGAGAAGCATTTTTAAAAATTTATAATAAACTTAATGACAATGGGGTAAAATTTTTATTAAGACCGCATCCAGAAGAAGAAAAGAATATTTGTTTGAATATTCCTATGTATAAAAATGTGACTGTTACTTCAGACAAAACACTTCGAGAATGGCTTGAGTGGTCTGATGCTGTTGTAACGATAAATAGCACAGTCGGAATGGAAGCTATTATAGCTGGTAGACCGGTCATAGCTATGGGTAATTCTATATATTCATCTGCTGGATTAACTTTTAAATTAAATGATGAAATAAAGATATTTGACTCAAATAAAATTTACCAAAGACTCATAAAATATTTCAAATATCTGCTTGAAAATAATATATTAATTGCAAATAAAGAGAACAATTGTGATGTGATCAAAAAATGCATGAATTTGCTTATTAAAAATAAAACATATAATTATAATAAAGAGCGTTTGCAAATTAAGCCACTTATGTTTGATGGCATTGATTTTGCAGATGTGTATTTGGATATCCCTTTAAATACATGCATAGATACTACATATAGAGATCATAAAAAACCAATCGACATTGCATGGATTAAAAAAATAGTTTCACAAAATACTGGTATTTCAAATTACACGATACGCAGTGTTGATCATTTTAATAAATCATCAAACTTCTCGGTTAAAGTAGTGTCGGAGTCATTAAATATAAAAAAAGATTTTAATTATGATATGACAATTGATATTTATGGAAATATTATTCAATAAAAGGATTATCGTATAAGTGAAAAAAATTTTAGTACTTATTCATCAATTTAATTCCGTGCAAATGTCAATGCTTAAAAAGATAGTAAAGCTTGCAGATAATGCAACTTTTTACACTATGCAAAATCTTACTAATCGTACAGAGAATTTAAAGTTTTTAACATGTATCAATGATTATGAATATAATAAAATGTGTTCTGAAGCAGATGAATTATTGATTGTTGCTACTGATGATTGGATTCCTCCCGAAACTGTGATTAATAAATTTTTTTCAAATAGTGTAAAAGAGATTAAAGTTATCAAACAAGATGGCACACTATCTAATTTATTTGCGCCAACTGGCAAGAATAGGGTTTTACTAATTTTTCCTGGCTCTGTATTTCCAATAAATCTTGGCTCTCATCAAAGAGTTTTTAATATAATATACAATTTACGCAAAAATGATATATTTGTAGATCTCTTGGCTACGCTTCCAAAAAATGCTGATGTTGAAAAATATAGATTGGCATTACGAGGGTTTTGTAGCAATGTCTACTTTTATAAAAATAGAGCAAAAAAATATGCAAAATCAGTTCTTGCTAAGAGAGTTATTGACAAATGCATATTAAAACTGTTATCCAAAGAATCTACTCTTCCTGATCTGTTTTCTGAAAGGTGTTTTTTTAAACCTACAGAATCGTGTAAGCGATGGGTCAACTCTTTATATTTATCAAATCAATATAAAAACATAATAGTATCTTATGCTTGGATGTTGCCGTCTATAGAATACATTAAAGTTGATATCAATAATTTTAAATTATTTTGCGATACTCACGATGTTCAATTTGTTAGAAATACTTATATAGCGGATAAAAAACAGAGGTTTTTTTATTTTGCAAAACAAGAGAGGAAATTGGAATTGAAACTGTTAAATGACTGCGATATTGTTATAGCAATTTCAGAATCTGATAAAAAATATTTCGAAGCAGAACTAAATAAATCAAAAGTAATAAAATCATCGCCTGGTTTTGAATATGCCTTAAAGCCTATACGGCAACGTCCGCCGGGTAGAGCAATAAATTTTGGTTTCATTGGTGGAAAAATGTCTGCCAATGTGGATTCTTTACATTTTATTCTTGACAATTGGTGGCCTGTAATTAAAAAATATTCTCCAAATAGTCGTTTGTATATAGCAGGTTCAGTTTCTAGCGATGTGACATTATTGCCAAAGATATTTTATGATGAAATGATTATTAAAATGGGATTTGTTAAAAATATTGATGATTTTTATAATTCTATAGATGTTGCTTTAAATCCGGTTACTGTGCAAGGCGGATTAAATTTTAAAAGTGTTGAAGCTGTTTTTGCAGGAAAGCATCTATTCACAAACTACCTTGGCCAAGAATGTTTGGGTAAAACTTTTTCATCGTTTGTAATTGACAATGAAAATGATATTATGATATTTTTTAAAACTTTTGAATTTGACTTGAAAGCAGATAAGAAACGCAGAATTTTTGCTCAAAATCAAGCCAAACTACTTTTTTCAAGCAATGTTGCAAAAAGTAGTTTAGTACATTGTTTATCGTTGTAATAACTATTGAGCATAAAAACTAATATTAATAATGGCTTAAGAAAGGAATAGCTATAAAATGGTTATTAGTAAAAAAAGTTGTGAATATGGAAAAGATATTTTTGATATATCTTATGAAGCTTTTGTTGAAAATAATATATTTACCATAAGGCTTGATGTAAAAAATGATGAAGATTTGCTTTTCGAATACCGTTTTCTTGATATGTCTCTCGAAATAGGTAGAATTGCATTTACTAAAGAAAAGTCAGTCAGTTTTCAATTAAAAAGATTTGGCAGATTAGGCATAAGAGTATATTGCAAAAAAACCAGTTCTTCAAGTGTAAATTACACATTTTTATCGGGGCGCATTGAGTATAATGAAAAAACGGCTTTTGAATGTCTAAATCCAAATAAACAAAATTATATTGAAGCAGTATCGCAAATACTTGACATAGTCGAAATAAAAAATAAAAAAACTGAAGCTGTTATGCAGGTCATAAACAATTTGCATGCAATATCTTCATTTAATTACAATATCACTGAATACTTTAAAGAACAAAATATAAATGAGATAAGTATTTTTGGACATCAAGATGAAGTAGAATTATCAAAACTTATATATATAAATGCAAGATACGCAAAAGACTTTAGCCTGAAATATTGTTTGGCAAATAACTATTTTGAATATCATATACCATTAATAATCGGAATGAATACGCTAATTAAGCATAAAACGTTTGATGAAACTATAATCTTAAACGAAACTGATACCATATTATTTTGTGTTTCCATAAGAGATGAAAAAATTTTAAATGATATTAAAAATAAGACCAAAGCAAAAGTAATTCACCTATTGGACGTGATATGGAATATTTTATTAACCCAATCTTATACCAAATATTTAGCAGAAATAAAAAACAATAATCCCAATATTCCAATTATATTTTGCTTGTTTCCAAATGTGGAATTTGTGCAAAATAAATCTGAGATCGAACAAAAAACACAAAATGACTTTTGGTTGAAAAACAAAATAACTCCTCCGGCGCTTAAAAGGTTTGGGTATTCATTTGAAGATAGTATAATGTTAAACAAAGGTCATGATTTAATTAAAAATAATAACATCTCTTGTGCAAAGAATATCAATAGTAAGTATCGCAATGTAGTAAACAATTTCAGGCTCACAACAGATACACCTGATAATTTCAAAAACACAATCTATATTTTTGGCAGTAGTGTAACATTTGGGTTTGGTGCGTATGATGAGGATACAATAGCTAGCAATCTACAAAGATTAATTAATGAGTATTTTAAAGAAAATGTATCCTATTGTGTTTTAAATTGTGCAAATTATGGAGGAGAAGACCATGATTATCAGTTTGATCTAATGAAAACAATAAGTTTTAAAATCGGAGATATAATTATTATAAGTGGGCACAAGCAACATATAAGTAATGCAGCAAGAAATTATTCTATATTTTGCCCAACCCAACACGCCTTCGAAAGGCCACATAACATGGGCGAAGTGTTTATCGATAAATTACACTTAAATAAAATCGGCAACCAAAAAATAGCTGAACTTTTATTTCAAACAATGTTAGACAATCATTTGTTTGATAACAAATCAAACGATGAACAAGAAAAGATAAAAGGAAATGATGCCGATGCTTTACAAGCTGAAGGTAACACTGAAAAGACAAAAGAAAAGAAAACAAACACACAAATAGTTAAAAATAGTTTTATCCCCAAAGAAGAAAATGAAAATCTCAAAAAGTATAAAGAGTTACTATTAAAGAATAAAACCAAAACAAAAGGAAAAATAGGTTCTATTGTTATGAATTGTAATCCTTTTACTTTAGGACATAGATATCTTATAGATCAATCAATTAAAAAAGTTAATCATCTATATATCTTTGTAGTTGA
>JAIROK010000068.1 GCA_031257555.1 Campylobacteraceae bacterium
ATTTCAAAATAATCAACAGGGAAATAGTATCTTGACCAACTTCTATAGCCCGGATTATGCTCCCCATCATCTAAAAACTCAACATAACTTTTCAGTTTTTTGTATGCTGCCTCATCTTGAGCATCTCCTCCGCTCGTGCTGCTGGCTATAGAGTTTTTACTTGTAGTATGAGGTATAGTACCCGTACTACTTTCATCTTTACTTCCGCCCCCTCCGCATCCTGTTAAAACAAGTGCAGACAATATCGCAATTAATGGTTTTTTGCCATACATAATATACTCCTTGTAGTATTTAAGTTTTTTATAATGCTTTTGCATTAAACCTCTAAGACCTTTTTGCCGTTATTTAAGTTATTAAATATTTTATATTCGTTTTTAATGTTTAAGATACTGTTTTTTGTTGTTTTTATGTTGTTGTTTAATTTAAAATTGTTTAGTTTATTAAAGTTGTTTTTGTTGTTTAAAATGATATTTGTTGTAATGATGTTGATATCGTTGTTTGATTGTCTTTTCCCACCGTATCCTGTTAAAACAAGTGCAGACAATATCGCAATCAATGGTTTTTTGCCATACATAACATACTCCTTGTAGTATTTAAAATTTTCTAAAATGCCCGTTTTTGAAAAAATCAAAAAACGGGCAAAATCAAAACGTTTAAAAGCATTGCCATTAACGGTAAAATCACAAAAATAGTTATAAGTCATAGAAAATCTTTCATTTTTAATCTAACGCATCTGCATCGAAAACCGTTTTGATATTTGTTATTTTTAGATCAGCTTCTTCGATTGTCGCCTCGTCAATTTTGACTTTTTCTTCATATGATTTGCTTTTTTCTTCATTTATGTTATAGACAATGTCATATGTAGACTCTACCCAGCACTCTTTTTTTATCGGTTTGTAGATGGTATATGTTATGGTCGTGCCGTCTTCACTTATTTTTGTTCGTCCATTGCCTTTGGCGTCTTTCCATGCTTTGTATTTTTCAATGTCTACTTGCTCTTCCACATGTCCTTTTGACCAATCCTGCATATAATAAAACTCTTGATCGCATATATACACCGGAAGGACAACAGTGCTATGCTCAAGCAATACATTGCAGTATTCGGGCAATTTGACGGTAGTTCTGATTTTTGTTTTTGTGTAGTCTTGCAGTTTGTTGAGCTCTTCTGCTTTGCATTTTAATTTTAATTTTCCAACGGTAGTATCAAAAATTCCATCTCCATTGCTGTCAATGGGCTCATCGTCTTCACTGTGGTTTTCATAGTGGTTTTCATGTGTATTATTATCGCTGTTTTTAGCACGACCGATATTGCCGACAACACGGAAATTTCCGTTATCATTGTCATACTCTTCATCGTCGCTGCCACCACCACTATAGCCGCCACCTCCGCCGCCACTTCCACTTCCGCCATTGCCGAAACCAATCCCGCCATAGCCGTCGTAAGAGTCATATCCATAGTCCGAAGTTTCGCTGTCGTTTTCAGTATCATTTAAACCGTTTGTTGTTCCTGCTCTATCTGCATCGCTATATGTCGTAGAAGCGCTGGTGTCTGTGTTGTCAATGGCAACTACGCCGCCTGTACTGCCGGGGTTGTCCGTAGCGGTCGGATTGTTTATGTTGTTTATAACTATATTTCTTACATCGCCTTTGTATTCTTTGCATAAGCTTAAGAAAGCTATCCTTGCTGCAATCACTGCTCCAAGTGTCCATGCGTTAATACCATAATAGTATGCAAGAGCCACTTGACACCCGCTGACAGATTTTGGTGTTGATAAACACATTATGGCTTCGCATGCTAATTCTTTTTTGCTTATCGAATAAGCATTTTGGTTGAAAACAAAAAACAGTACAAAAATAACAGAAAATACTCTTTTCATTTTAACTCCTTCCTGTTCTTTGTGAATGTTACTGTTATTATCTCATCGGGCTGTTCGTCTGATGATACGACGTCTATCCTGGATTTTATTCCGACGATGTTTTTAAAGTAGTGCACGTAATCTTTCAAGATATCCTCATCTCCTTTTATAGTTATCAAAGAGGAGTGAGCTGCAAGATACTTTATCTTTATCTCTGTATTTTCGTTAAAATATCTCTCGTTATCTTTTTTCGTGAAAAATGTGTGCGTCCAATTTTTGCTTTTTAACTCATGCTTATTTTTTGGTATAACTGCTTCTTTTTTCGGTGCTAATATATTTTTGTTGAGGTATATATTTGCGCTGTTTGATAATTTAGCAGGTTTTGGTGCAGAGCAGCCAACTATAAAAACAGTTGTGATAGACAGTAGACAAATTTTTAAGATACTCATTTAAATGACCTTTCTTTCGTATTTAACCTTTTAATAAGCTTTCGCTAACATCTTTATTGACTAAGTCAAAATATACGCCCGTAATAACTCTTTTGCCTTTTACTAAAGTGAAGTGCACAACTATGTGGATTACGTTTATCAGCATTTTTATTATTCTGTCAAAAGGTATGCATTGACCCTGTTCATTTTGCAAAATCATAAACGCAAGTCTTATGAAGGCTTCTTGCGGACTTCCCGCATGCAAAGAGGTTATACTGCCTTTATGTCCACTTGAGATGACATTTAAGAAATCATAAGTTTCGCCGCATCTTAATTCGGCAAGCAAGATTCTGTCCGGTTTCATTCTAAGGCATGACTTTAGCAAAGTTGCAGAGTTTAAAAGGTCACCGGATTTTGCTTCGCTTGGATAAAACAGACTTATGTAATTTTCATGATCATAAAATTTTATCTCCGGAACATCTTCAATGGTGATTATCCTTTCGTCTTTGGGGATAAAGTCTATCAATGATTTCATAAAAGTGGTTTTGCCGCTTCCTGTTTCGCCTGCTATGATTATCGTTTTGCCATATTCGACAGCTTTAGCTAAAAAGTCCTCCCATTGCAAATTGTTGTAGAGAGCTATCAACTCTTTATCTGTTTCGGAGATATAGTTTGTGTCAAGCTTAACGATTTCATTAAAGATATTTGATTTTCGCAAGTCATCAAAAGTTATTCTTTTTTTGGATGGTTTACGGATAGTAATGGAAGTCAGATTGCTAGCCGGCGGAATGACTACCTGCACCCTTTCGCCTTGCGGGAGTACACAAGAGAGTATTGGTTTTTTGTCTGAAATCTCGGTTTTTATATTACCCGCAAGAGTAGTAGCAAGACTTAAAGCTTTAATTTCATCAAGCTCTGTTTTGTGTTTTACCCACTCTCCGGTATTTAATTCAGTCCAAATTTCATTTGGTTTTTGATATGCTATCTCATTGACATCATTATCTTCGAGGTATTTTCCGAAAAATAAGTCTGTATAGTAAGACAGCGATGATATTGACGAGAAGGTCGACGTCATTTGCCGCTCCTTGTCAATTTGTAAACTTGACTGAAGTCAATATCTCTATTGACATAGATACCTACTACATCACCATGGTTTCTGTATAACGTGGGTTTTATGTTTATGGTTTGCTGAAGTACGGTATTTGCCATTGAGATTGCAGTGTCTCTTGTGCTTTGCGTGTAGTAGTAAGCAGAGTCTTCATTGATATTTTTGCCTTTGCCCAAAGCTAAAGAGAGAGCATCATCTATCATGGAGAGCATGATAGCCGAACCAAAACGTTTCATCCAATGATCGTCGATCCAGCCTTCCGTACCACTTCCGCCAAGCTCATCTACCGCTCCGCTGTTGATATCTATGATAACTCTTTTTGGAGTTTTTATCTCCTCCCAAATCACAAAAAGTCTTTCAAAACCAACTTCCATAGAGGAAGATTTAAACGAGCCTTGAACAGTTGAGCCTTTTTCTATCAACAAAACAGTTCCTGCCGATGAATAGACGTCATTGGTTACTATGCATGCTACATTGCCCGATATGGTTGAAATTATCTGTGTTTTTAAGATGCATGGGATAAATGTACCTTTGTCAAGACTTAGATTTGGGTTGATGATAGATTTTCTAGCTGTGATTATAGATGATTTTGAAGTTGCGTCCAAAGCAGCCGTTGCATGATCATTTTTTTCATCACCGTATGTGTTTTGTGAAGGCTGCTGTTGATAACTTGCAAGTTTGGCATTCAAATCTTGTATATGTTTGTCATTAACTTCTTTGGCTTTTTTATATATATCATCGCCTGTTTGCGGCTGATCGGCAACAGCAGCCGCAGCAGTAACTATAGCTCCGCTTAGGCTTTTAATTACAGTTGGCTCTGATGATTGTTTGTTGGCGGCTTGTTTTAAGATAAGGTCCAAATCATGCGCAAAGTCTTGTTTGACAGGCTCTACAACAGGCGGAGGAGGCGGAGGAGTAAAAGTTTTTTGCTCTATGGAGACTTCAAACTTATCGTCTTTTGGTTTTACGTCTACACTTTTACTGTTGCTCGAAGAGAGTAAAAAATATATCAACCCCAAAGCAACGCCTATAAAAATGATAGCCCCAAAACCTCTGCTTGCAAGATTTGATTTTTTCTCATCTGTCAAGTCGGATTTTTGCTCATCTACGACATTTTCATTTTTTACTTCATTGTTGTTTGTTTCCATCATTGAACCTCTCTGAAGACTTCGCTTGATATTGTTGTTCTTTGAGGAGCGGGATTTTCCCCAAAACTGCCATTTAAGATACCGACAACTTTTTCTCCGGCACGCAAGATGATTTTAGGTGCAACTTTATGAATGACCAGTATCTGATGCTCGCCTTGCTCTTTCATGTAGGTATTTAGTATGCTCTCTTTGCCGTTTTCCCATAAGTAGACAGTTGGTATGGACTTTGTGTTGTCAAACCCCAAGTATGTAAAGATACCATCTTCATAAGCAAAAACAGGAGCAATGTTTTGGGAATTTTTATTGACTTTCATGAAGAGATTCCAGTTGCGCGGGCTGTTTAGTTTGCCCAGATTGTTTGCTATATACTCTTCATCGTCCTGTTGTTTTTTCAAAAAAGCTTCTTCAGCCTGCTGTTTTTGATTTTTTAAGACCACTTCATCAGGATATGAGAATGTTACTTTGTAAATCGGCTGCTGTTTTTCTACCAAAACAAGATCAAAAACATAAACTCTTTTGTTTGTAGTAAGTATGAGATTTGTATTCCAATCAGGTGCTTTTGGAGTTATAACGCCATTTTTGCCGACGAAAGCTTTTGGTTTTATGGAGACAAAGCTTCCTTTGTTTACCAGATCCCAGCCATCAACAAAACCGGTAAACATATCTATTACGCGTTCTTCATTGTCCAAATCCAAGACAGTAACATAACCGTCTTTGGCATATATCTTTATGACATTTTTGGCAGAATACTTTTGATATGTTATCCTTGCGTCCAAAGAAGAACCCTGCGGAGTTACTGCGGCAAAAGCGCCGGCAACAAACACAAAAATCGCTGCTAAAATAACCATTTTATTCATCTTGTCACCTCGTCATCTATTCTGTAAGATAAAATTCTAAATCCAAGCGGATTGTTTAGTCTGTAAAACTCTTTCATTGTTTTGCTTGCGGCGTATTCGTAAGATATCGTTACTATTTTATTTCTTTCGCGCGGTGTTATTTTTATATCCTTTTTGTCATAACGCAAAATCTTGATTCTAACCGTAGCAGTGTTGATACCTGCACTTTCTCCCAGCACTATCGATAAGATCTCTGCTCTTTCTATAAAGTTGTTACCAAGTTTTTTATCACGTGAATTGGCGCCGTTATAAATCATGCGGTACTCATCATTTACACGTTGTGCACCAAAGAGCTGTACAAGGTCATAATCTTGCTGCAACGTTTCAAAATAGTAGCTTTCTCTTAACTTGACATACTGCGATATGAAGTATTTTGATACCGCTTCGTCTACGTGCACATCTTGCTCCGTTAGCATGGTAACTATATCCGTATAACCTGTAGTGGAGTCATAACGTATAACATAAGGCTCCACACTCTTTAGCGGTATCAGCAAAGTCAAAGTTGCTATCAGCAAAAAACTCATAATTAACGATACAAAAGCTACCGTCCATGCTCTCCTGTTTGAAACTGCGACCATGTAAGCGACGGATTGTTCAAAGTCAAGCGCATCTTTATTTATCTCTTTTGGAATTTCGGCATTTGATGCTTTTTTGGGCGCAGTCGTTTTTTCAAATAGTGTTTTCATCTCTTTTGATTGCCTTCTTCTTTTTCTTGAATGAGAGCATGGTATTGTTGTTCAATCATATCTTTGAACTTCTCATCGGTATTTATAGGCACTATATCACCGGATAAATCTGCAGGATATTCTGCTGCACAACCCAAAAAAATAGTCATGATGTATAAAAAAAATGCATATTTCATTATCTTTTTCAAATTATCTCCTTTTATTTGTCATGTCTGAAAAGATTACTTTTGTATTGCCTGAAAGCTTTTGAAGTATTTTGTCCAATGCTTCTGCCTGTCTGCTCTATAGTGGTACCGGCTCTTGAAAACAGATTTCTTGCCATTGCGGTAATAGTTTGATTCATAAGATAATTTACACTGCTTGAACTGTAACTGTTTTTGAAGTTTGAATTACTGCTATTTGCGCCGTTTATGTTCTTTATCTTCAAGTCTTCTATCTTTATGGAAGAGACTCCTTGAGCGATGTTTACGGCAAGTTTTGCTATAGCCGTTTGAAATGTTCCGCCTATAACTATGTAAAATGCTATCAAGCCGCCGTTTCCTTCTGCTCTTTCAAGCGTTTCAAGCAACCATGTCATAAATTCCATCGAAGAGCCTATGAGCAGAGTTATGAACAAAACTATTAAAATGTTGGTAAAGATAAGACGAAGCCAACCATCAAACATGCCTTTCATAAAACCAAACAGTCTGCAAAATATGAAAATCGGAGCCGTAACTATCAATAGTTGTAATGCTATTTTGGCTATCATCATAGTAAAAAACGGGACTGCTGCACCAAGCCCAACCCCTATCCATTTGGCAGTCATTATAAACGGATATAAAGCTTCGGTATTGCGCATGGCTATATATTCGTCCATTCTTATCGTTTTGTTTACTATTTCGTCCAAGTCGTCAAATAAACTCAAACCCCCACCCGCCCAAGTATGTAAATCATTAATGGCTTCGATAGACATTGTAAGCCAACTATCGGCATTTTTGATAAAAATGATGATAATGGCTTTGCTTGCAAAATCCCACATCAAATCCTTTGCAGGCTCTTGCACCTTGCCTGCCCATATCATATAAGCTTTATATATGATATAGACAGTAATGCTTATGACCAGGATGTCGGTCAAATCAGCTACACGTTCATCAATCAATGTGCTGTTGATATTTTCTATCATGCTTTGCACTTGATTGTTTATATTTGTAAAAATACCTGATGCCATTTTTTTATCTTTATATCTATAAAACACAAAGGCGTTTATCGTCAAAATGCCTTTGTGTCAAAAATCCAAGCTCAAAAAGAGCGACAAGTGCCATTAGTCGTTGTCTTCATCATCTTTTTTGCCAAACGACCCCAAATCTATAGCTTTAGTTTGCACCTCGATCACATATTGCTTTAGCGTGTCCAAGCGTTTTTGCCTTTCGTTCTCTTGTGTTTCCAAGTACGATTCTAATATGGTTTTTTTGCTTTGTATCGCTTGCTGTAATGCAGCTACGGTATTTGCCAGATCCTGACTCTCCTTGATATCTTGAGAATTTTTTATTTTATTTGAAAGTTCGCTCAAATCATCGCTAAGTTCAACTATCTCATTCATCACCTGCAGTATTTGATCTGATTGAGCAAATTTGCTGTTAAATACGAAATCGCAAGCCTCTTTTGCTTTTTGATTGCCCTCCAGCTTTGCGCAAGTGTCGTATATCTGAAGATTGTCTTTGGCTTTTTGTGCATCTGCATTTAAGGTTATGTTAGTGTTGCCTTTCACGATATCTTCAAGTTCACTGATGAGCATTCCAAACCTTTTGATTTTTGCGTATATACTTTGGGCAGTACTTATAAATTGTTCGACTACGGCGAGCCTGTCACCTATCATTGTATCAATCTGCTTTGCAGTGTCTGCGGCTTGCTTAGCATATTGTTCCAAGGTAATACCCCATCTGCTAGCTTCAGTTGCCCAAGTCATTAGATTTGCAGACATAGAACTCCCATCCATAACCTGTATAACAGCATGTGAATTACTTGAAAGCAAAATCAAAATACCACAACTAAAAAAGATGCGTCTTATAAATCTCATATTTTCTCCCTGTAAATGTTTTTATTAGATATAAAATTTTTCATAATCGTTTCTAATTGAGTATCGACCATCCCGCTACTTGTCCGACAAAATTCCACGAATAGAATCTTTGCCCGTTAATTCCTTTTGTCCACATATTACTGGCTGTTGTGCTTTTTTCAAACCCTTTACTTTCCAGCAAAGCTCCATACTCATTAAATTGGCTGGTGATACTGCTTGTAAAAGTTTTTGCAACAGTTGTAGCAGCGTTTGTGCCTTTTAGATTTCCAAATAACTCTTCAAACAGTCCATTATCTCTTACCATGTCGCTTGTTAGGGTAATTCCAAAAGTAGCACTATAGCCGGTTGGTGACAACATTAATTGTGTTATATTTGGAAACCGACTATCCGGATATTCTACTACAATAGCATCCATAAATTTATACCATTTATTTGGATATTTGCTTTTGAAGCTCTGCTCATCGTGATCATAATCATCTAGGGAAGTATAATTTTTTGTTACCATATGTAGAACTTTAATAACCGGTGCTTCAAATTTGGGAAAATACTCCCATTCGCTAACATACTTATGTACTCCTGCTTCATCGTCTCCAGCAGATCCTCCGCTGCCTCCGCCTCCGCAGCCACTAAAAAACAACAGCGCAAACAGCGCAACTAAAACACTAAAAACTTTTTTGCTATACATTGATTACTCCTTATAGCTTTTGCATTTCAAAGATTTGGCTTTAAGTAAAAACTTTGAAATCTTGTTTGAATCATACGAATGTATGAAAACCTACGGTAAAATTATTTAGTTTCCTATCGTCCATGATGCTGTTGATTTACCACCCGCATTGTAAAAATTCCACATATGAGTTGTTTTGCCTCTGCTATCTTTTTTTATCCATGTATTGGGGGTTATTTCACTTTTTTTAAATCCTTTTGTTTTTAGCAGCTCGCTATATTTCTTGAGCTTATCGGTTATATCTTTTGGGAAATTTTTTACAACAATTACATTAGATAATGTACCTTTTTCATATCCGAATACATTTTGAAACAATTCATCATTTCTATCAAGAGTATCGTCTGATATAACAATATAATAGGTGGCATGAGCGTCGGATGGCGTTAATGATATCTCTTTTATAGCTTGAATTTGAGGATTTGGATTGTTTACTTTAAAACCGATGAAAAGGCGCTTTAATTTGTTTTGGTATTTGTTTTTGAAATTTTTCTCGTCATGCTTATAGTCATTTTTGGGGCTATAAAATCTAGTGATTATATGATGAATCTCATCAGCTTGTTCTTTAAATTCCGGGAAATGTTTCTCTTCATTGACATATTTCAGATCTACTTCAAGATTTCCAAATCCGTTTAATCCAAAGCAGGCAGAAACCGTTAGCACAAACAGCGCAACTAAAATGCTAAAAACTTTTTTGCTGTACATATAGATACTCCCCGATACTGTTTCAAGATCATTTTTCAAACGCATCTTGTTTTAAACTCTTTTACAAAATCCTCGCCGGATAAACCTTTGGCTTCTAACTCGTCTATCAAGTCCCAATTGTCTTTTGTGGTTGAAAGTATTTTTAAGTTTTTGCCGCCTAAAGATGAGAGGTCTAATTTGACAAATGTGGTTTCGTCTGATTTTTTGACTAAAAATGTGCGTGAAGTAGCATTTAGATTTTTAATCCTCTCAAACTGTTCTTTAGTGAGGTTGAAACCTTGTACATAATCCTCTTCTCTTGCTTTAGGATTTGGTAAAAATATAAGTGTGGCTGACTGCTCTACTATAGCTCTTGCTATATCGTTTCTCAAAAAGTCTTCAGGTGATTGGGTCGCCATCTCTACAAGTCCGTTTAATTTACGAATAGTTTTTAATTTGTCCTTCACGACTCTTGCAACAGTTTCATTTTCTATCCATTTCCAGCATTCGTCGATATTCCAAACAAATCTCCTGCCGTCGATTAATGAGTTTTCGATTTTCCAAAAAAGATATAGTGATATCGGAGCCGATACATCTTTTTCGTCCAAAAACTCCGTTCCGTCTATGCCAAAAAGGTTTTTATCGGGTGGAAAGCTTAAAAGATCGATCTCATTATCAAATACCCAACCGTAATTATTTCCATAAGACCAGTTCTTAAGACGTCTTACTAAGGTATCATCTCTTGTCATATCATTTGGTAAGTGTTCTATAACTCTTGTAATACCTCTTGTTCTAAATTCAATCGGCAGATTTAAGACGCTTGTTATGGCTTTGTTGAGCTGATCTTCTTCCAAAGGGTTTAACTCGCGCCCTACGATAAGCTTTATAAGGCTGTACAAAAAAGCTTGGTTATTCGGCGTGTTTTCACACATAAATGGGTTAAAACCGGTAGAAACTCCGTTTTTTATGGCAAAATATTGACCGCCGCATGCCAAAACGTTTGCGTGTGCACCTCTGTCTTTGTCAAAAAATACCATAGAGAAATTTTTGACTTCACTGTTGTTGTCAAATGTATTTATGTCTGCATATTTCATCATTTGGTTAGCCAAAAAAAGTTGCAAAACAGTTTTACCGCTGCCGCTTGCACCTACAATGAGAGTATTTCCCAAATGTTTTTCATTGAAATCGTTTCTGCCTCTTTTGGTTTCGTGAAAATTTATATAGTATGGCGTTCCATTTCTTGATTTGAGTGTTGTTATTGCATCTCCCCAGCAATTTTTATCTTTTTTTCCACTTGGAAAGTTATGAAAAGATATGAAGCTGGCGTAGTTTTTTGATGATATCAGACTCACTCTTGGGCGAATACTAAAGTTGCATGGCAGTTGGGCAAAATATGATGAGATGATGGCTAAACTCGAAAGTGTTATGCCAAACCCCAAGTCGTTCATGGCAGTTATGGCGGAGTTTGCTTTTTTGGTTACATCTTCTTTGCTTGAACCAAAAATCGTCAATGTAAAATGATAATTGCCAAAACATATATCTCCTGATATCAATTCATCTTTTGCCATAGCAAGCTGGGTTAGCTGTGAGAGTCCCTCATCTTCAGATGAGACAAGTTGTTTTTCTTGCTTGCTGATAGCTTTTTGAGCTTCAAAACGCGAGACAAGAGAGAATGAATGGGTTATAGTATAGTCTACATCTAAAAGCATTAAAACATCAAGCATGCCGGCATATGTTTCGCTTGTATAGTCTTTGATTTCGATGATTCTGGCAAATTTTTTATCTCCGTCGTTTGCATTTAACTGTATAGTGTTTTTGCCAAAAATGATTTCATTCAATCCACCGCTTAGATAAGTGAAAATTTGTGAATTGTTTATGTGTACTTTGGAAAAATTACCACTGATGAGATATGAAAAGAATGATAAAATTTCCGAATATTTTTGGTTGTTTTGAGTATATGTTCCAAGTCTAACCGGATAAAATTTTGCTAAATTGCTCTCAAGCCTTAGGCAATACTCTTTCATCTGCTTATAATTATTTACAAGTTCTTTCCTTTTTCCTTTATAGTCCATTTTTTTGTAGGCTGATTTTTTTAATTTGCTGTCGAATGGCTTAAATACCATGGTAAAATAGAGCGAATTTACCTTTAGATTGCCATCGCCGAACGATTTATAATAGAGTTCGTCAATTTCTTTTAAAAAGCTGTTGCCAAAGTTTGATTTTAACTTTACGGTAGTGTCGTGTCTTGCGTTATGATGATAAAAAGCCACAGGTTCGGTTGAAAAAGCTTTGAATATCATATTTAAGTTTTGACTAAATTGTGTTATCGTATCTTCATCTTCGGCTTCAAAACCAACACCTTCTATTTTCCAGACAGCTATGAAATTGCCGTCTTTGTCGATTATGGTATCGTCGGAGAAATGTGTGGAGTATGGAATCAGATTTGTAAAAGATGGTTGTTGCGACAAGTCAAAAGCCGTAATGTTGGGCAACCCTTGTTCTTGCAGTTTTCTGTACTCTTGGGCTGTGAATGCCGTTACACCGCCCCAATATTTTTTTGATAAAAATGTCGGCATGAATTTACCTGTTGAAAACCAGTTCATGTAAAAGCTCAATCCTATTAGTCTAAAAATAAAATCATCAATCTTTGTTAAAATTCTCATGATTAATATTGCGGGCAGAAATAGCATTAAAACCAACATATTTGTGTAAACTGCCAGTAAAAATATAAATCCGCCCACAATCAAAAAAGCATTTATAGGAATGCCAAGTATCATTGCGGGACGAGTCATTCCTTTAAATAGCATTTCGGTCATAATATTTCTTCTTCATTGCAAAATTTAAAATGCTTGTTGTTATTGTGGTATTAATAACGTAGCGATTTCGGAAGCACCTGCAATCAAAATCGCGCCTATAATGATGGGCGCACATTCTCTTAGAGTCTGTCCGCCAAACAAAACTTTGTATCCGACCCATAAAATGGCTATTGTGACAGTAAGAACAGATAAAGCTGTTAATGCGCTTTTTACATTTTCCAAAAGGTTTTTTGCACTACCTAAACCGCCGCCTTGACAAAATGCTGCATCTGCTAAGAGAAGCAATATCCCCAAAATAAAAAAACTTTTCTTCGATTTACCCATAATTTTCCTTTAATACGATATATTTCTTGCAATGAAAAAAAATTATCGACCTGATATTTATTACAAAAAGATAAATTTTTTATAATAAATATAAAACGACTACATATTTTATCATAAAAATTTCAAATTTGATTTATTATTTAACAAGAGATATTTAGTATATATTAAATAATTTTATATTTTTTTAACTCTAAATTTTAAAATATTTTTTAAATTAAATTTTATATTTATTTTTTATGTATAAAAAATGTTTATTATTTTGGATTTTAATAGTTTTTTTCATTGTAAATATTTTCTTGCAAAGTATTTATTTATTAATATAAATAATTGATAAATAATAATAAAAAATAATTTTGAGTAAATAAGGACGACAAGAAAATAAAAAGGCTGTAGAGGGCATAAAAAGAAAAGAGTAGATAGATGATGCAGTATTTTTATTTTCTGTTTTTTGTAGATTTATTTGAATGATTCATTATTTTAATATAAAAACAGTAATTCAAAAAAATTAAAATAAAATCATACGTGTGTTACTTAACTAAACAATAATAAGATAATGACCAAGATATACGTTTTTTCGTATCGATTTTTGTGAAAAAAGCCATATGTTCAAAAAGTATGTCAAAAATACAAAATCACATAATTATAAATTAAAAACACATATTTAAATATATAAAGTGCAAAATGGGGGGAGGGTCATATGCAGTTATATAAATTTTATAAATTTTTAATGTTTTATCTTTTTGACAAAAATCATTAAAGTTCAAAACATATGTATACGGCAAAGGTTCTTTTGCCGATTAACCGCACTGTTTATTTTTAGGCAGCTGCAAAGAAATAACAATTATCTGCAAGTACTGTTTTGGCAAGCTTTATAGGCAGTTTTGGTTGTCAAAAAATGTGTTCAGTGAAATATTGGCAGGCAGCAGTGTGAATTTTGTAATTTTTAATGATATTTTTGTTTTAAATACGTACCAATTTGTTTTTAACACAAGCGGTGGTTGGATATATCCAACCGACATTTGACTTTTTTGTCATTTATAAAAATTTGGCTCCATCAACCTTCAAATACCAAAGGTATCATAAAGTATAAAAACAAAGGCAAAAAATAAGCATTACAAACATTAACATATTTCAGAGTTAAAATTTAGACAAATATTGAAGTGTTTTTGTTTGGATTTAACAGCTGTAGATACAATCTGTCTTTCCCAGCGACAGTATTGATAAAATAAAATGTGCTTGGATTTAACAGTGT